>JAFZYE010000033.1 GCA_017616445.1 Bacteroidaceae bacterium | reverse complement strand
ACTGCTTTATCCCCCTGATTATCAGTTCCACTATCTCCTGCTTGCGATGAGAAACATAGTCGTTGGTGGCGTCGTTGTCGAAGGTGAGCACTCGCGTGAGCATTGATTTGGAAATGAAGGTGGAGACACAAAGCGAAACGATATGAATCATCAGGTCAGAAGGTCCGTCGTTGAAGATGTCGAACGTGGCGGTATACTTATCCTTCGATTTCCTGACGAGTTTGCCGTATGAAGGAT
The DNA here is from genome assembly GCA_017616445.1 of Bacteroidaceae bacterium. Taxonomy (GTDB): domain Bacteria; phylum Bacteroidota; class Bacteroidia; order Bacteroidales; family Bacteroidaceae; genus Colivivens. The sequence continues at coordinate 6,749 of JAFZYE010000033.1, read as the reverse complement.
AGGTGCGCAACATCGGCGCATCGGGAGTCTCCTCAACCTTCGCCAGACATATCATGCTGGTGGTCAGTGTCTCGCGAGCCGGTTGACCGTTCACGACGAATGCCACCGTGTCGGTATAAGTAGCAAAGCGGGTAGGGTCGGAAGGAGAGTTATATGTGAGTATCACCTCGCGCTCTTCGCTTGGTTCCAGCACATCTGGACATTCGACCGTCAGTTGACCGTTCTGCCGATTGGTCTCTATCTTCATCGGTTTGTCGGATGTGTTAGCAATTGATACCGCTTTTGTGCGCTGTTCCCCATGATAGATATATCCGAAAGGTATTTTCACGTGGCTGACATAAAGGTAGTCGGCAAGGGTGTGGTGGTAGCGTTCCTGAATGCTACGGTCAGCAGGCGTGACATCTGCGCTGATCTCCAGAATGCCGAAACACTCGTTGTCTGCATTGAACACCTCGATGGTGCGGAATATCTGTCCCACCGCTCCTGAAGGCGAGAAAGATACTTTCACCTCCTCTGTCTTTCCTTGTTTGATGGGATTGCGCGGATAGTCCACAAACACACACGAACAACTGGGTACGACTTTCGTAATCAGCAGGTCTTTCTTTCCTTTGTTCGTTAGCAAGAACGTGTGGCTCACCATTCCGTCGCTCTCGTTGATTTTGCCGAAATTCCATTCGTACAAGTCGAACACAGGTTCACCCTTCATGGTGCTGATGCCATGAAGAGAGAACAAGGAAACGATGACGAACAGAATACGTAGCATGTTACTTGAGGTTTTGCCAGAGGTGAGGCAGGAACTTGAAATAGAGCAGATGACGCCAAGTCACGAGGTCATGTGCGCCTCCTCCACCTGAATAGAACTCATGCTTCACGCCGAGCTTGTCCAGCTCCTCGTGCAGGCGTTCATGACGGGCCATGAAGCCTGTCTCGTAAGTTCCTCCACCAACGAACAGATAGTCAATCTTGCTGTTCACGTCCTTCTCCTGGAGCACAGGTGTCTCGCTCACATCGATTGCTGCACTCAGCAAACCGATTGAGCTGAACACGTCGAGATTGCGAAGACCTACATACTGAGACATACGTCCACCCATCGACAGACCGCTGAGGGCACGTGCGTGGCGGTCTTTGATACAGCTGTAGTGACTCTCTACGAACGGGATGACACATTGAATGAGTTCCTTTTCAATCAATGGGAACGCCAGTTCTGTGTGCTGCGGATGATTGCGTGTCACCATCTGGTCGTTCGGGAAGCAGACAATCATCTCTTTCATCTTGCCTTCCGCAAGCAAGTTATCGAGAATCCAATTGGCACGTCCGTGCATCACCCAGGTCTCAGTCAAGTCGCCCGAACCACCCATGAGGTAGAGCACAGGGTACTTCTTCTTTGGGTTGTAGTTCGCTGGCGTATAGACCATCATGTCACGCAGGCCGCCTGTGACGGATGACTTGTAGTAGTGGGTGGTGATACTGCCGTGTGGTACATCTGGTTTCGGGTCGTACCACGCAGGTTCGTCACCATGCACGAAAAGCATACTGAATGCAGGCATCGCAGCATGACCTGTGAAAGTGTTGTTCGGATCTACGTTCTGCACACCGTCAATGATAATATAATATAGGTATATCTCTGGCTTGAGCGGACCGATTTTCAATTCCCAGATGCCGTTTTCGCCTTTTGTGAACGGTACCTGCTTACGGGCTTCCTGACCAACGAACATCGAACCTGTGAGGCGCACATCGTGTGCATCGGGAGCCTTTACGCGGAACGTTACGGTGTGGTCGTCGAACACTTCTGGCGAGATGACCTGAGCACTGAACGGCGTGATGTTCTCCGTGTTGCGCTGTGGGTCGTATTGGATATTCACATGCGACTGCTGTGCAGATGCGCAAAGCGATATTACAAATGCAAGAATTGTAAAACTGAAAAAATGAAGTTTCATAAGGGTAGGGGATTAGAGGTTTGTCAACAGTTTCTCGAGGGCTGCACGGCGCTCCTTCCAAGTCTTGTAGTCAGATGCCTTGAGGGTATAGACCTTCATCTTGAATTTACTGAAATCTCCCTCTGCAAATACATCTGTAATCATAGCACAAGGCTTGGTCTTACCCTGTGCGAGCAATTTGTCTGCTATGAGATTCGCACCTCCAACCTTGAACCAACTTTCCATCGTGTCGTCAGCACCAGGAATGAGACGGATAAGAACAGTTGGATTGTCTGTGGTTGGCGGGAAATAATATGCCACATTCAGGTTCAGGTCGTATGTGACTTTTCCGAAGTTGATGTTACCGAGTTTCTGAACGTCGTATGGATTCTTAGGTGCGTAGGCAATGCTGTACTTGAATCCCTTATCAGGTGAGAGGTACATGTTTGTTGGGTCGGCAATCTTCGTGCCGTCCACGATGAAACAATACTTATAGACGTCATCCACGTTGTCTGTGAGTGTTACACTCCATACACCGTCTTCACCTTTCGTGAGGGCTACAGGAGATGACATGAGTTCGCTCTCCATCTGCACGTTCTTTGCTTCAGGTGCATTGAGGCGGAAGGTTACCTTTCCGTCAGCATAGTCGGGCGAAGTAACCTGACGAGGGAACAAACGAGCCATCGTAGCACCTGTGAACTGCTGTTCCTGACCTGTACGTTCCAAAGCAGGCTTGCCGTTCTTCATCGCTTCCTCTGATGCAGTAGGATTAAAGAGCAGACGCAAGGTCTTGTCGAGGAAGTATTTGGCATTCATCCACGTATGACCAAACTTGTCGTGGGTATATTCTTTCACGCTACGGATACCGTGCTTGTCGAGGTGCTCCATGTAGTCGCGAGCGTTTCCGAAGAGGAAGTCGTCGGTACCTACACCCAGCCAGAAGAGGTGTATCTTCTTGTTGGTCTCGGCTGCGTTGTCGTACACACCTGGGATGTCGGTCGAAGTGAATGAGCTGTAAGAGCAGAGATAAGAGAACTTGTCAAGGTTGCGGAGTCCGATACCCAGACCTTGGTTGCCACCACGTGAGAAACCTCCGATACCACGATGGTCTGCATCGTTGATGGTGCGATAGTGGCTCTCTACGTAGTTCATCAGGTCGCCTGTGATGTCATCACCCACTACGTCGCGCATCATGCCCATACCCATTCCGCCGAAGCCACCGAATCCGCCAGCAGGAGCTGGTGCAGGAGGTAGCAACTTGGTTGGGTTGCCATAAGGAAGAACTACGATCATCTCCTGAGCCTTACCTTCGGCAATCAGGTTGTCGAGGATGTAGTTCACACGTCCCACCTTATAATAAACTTCTTCTGTATCGGTCGTGCCGCTGAGCAGATAGAACACAGGGTATTTCTTGTCCTTGTCCGTATCGTACTTAGGAGGCAGATACACAATGGCGTTGTTCACACCCTTCAGGCTGTTTGAATAGTAGTGAATATACTCCACCTTTCCGTGAGGTACCTTCTTGATGTCGTGAGCCAGCGAACCCGACTTTGCAGGAATCTCCAACAGGCTGTTCTTGAAGCCTTCGTTAGGGAAGTACTGTTCACATTTTGGGTCCATCACACTCACACCATCCACATTAAAACAATAGGGGTACATGTCGGGCGCTACGGGTCCGAGCGTCACAGTCCACAGTCCCGACTTGCTGTCCTTGGTCATGTCTCCGTTTGCGAACTGTGCTTCTACACGCACTTTCTTCGCATTGTCGTTCTTGTACTGGAATGTCACAGTTCCGTCTGCATTGAAGATTGCAGACTTGTAGTCACCCTTCTGAGCCATGCAGGGTGAGCAAACAAGCAGCATCAGGGCTGCCACCTTCATCATCTTTTTCATAATGGTTTGTTAAGTATTATGTTGTTATATATACAATTCGTCTTCTTCGAATTTGGAATACGAGAATACAGGAATACAAGAATACAAGACGTTTGTCCTGTTGCTGAATGTTTGTACCTGCAATCTATTGTCTCGTCTTCATGTCTTCTTGTTTTCTTGTTTTCTTGTTTTCTTGCCTAATTAACCTATTCAACAGTATTTTTCTTAATTCTTAACTCTTAATTCTTAATTCTTAACTCTTAACTCAATAAGTTTTTCACTTTTCACTTTTCACTTTTCACTGATCAACCGTACACCATAAATTTCACCAACCTGTCTTCCTGGTTTAGCTACGAACTTCACACGCACCTGCGTCTTACCCTTCAGGAGGTCGGCTGGGATGGGGTAGTCCTCGGTCTTGAACTGTGAGGTACGCCATTTATGGGTATTATTCACGCTACACATCAGTTGGTCGTCAATCATAATGTCGAACTCGCATGTGCGCCACTCGTCCTGTCCCCAGAACTGCAAGCGGAGAGTGAGGTCAGTCTTGCCACCTGTCTGCATCAGGTAGCTGAAGTAGTGACCATCGCGAGCATCACGGAAGAACACATCGTTCGTGTTACCTGTGTTCGAGCGGTCTGTTTCCATCTTATGGTCGGTCTCTGGCTGCTGCTCACCTGGTTGTACTTTGTCAACCGTACGTGCTTCAAGTGCCTGACGCTCCTGCTCCTCACGTGCAAGCTGTGCCAGACGTGCCTTGTGGTTCTTCTCTGTCAGAGCCAGCCAATAAATCATATAGCGACTGTCGTGAATCTCAAAGAATGGCTGTAGTTCGTTGTGGATGCCGTTCTCCATCTTCGTGTTCAGCGTGAAGTGAAGCGGTTTGCCTGCAACGGGTGTCAACTGATTGGCGATTTCATCAATATTGTCGTTTACGAGGATAGGTGCCTGATCGATGGGCAACTTCTTTCCGCTTGCATATTGTCCGAATCGGCTATCGTCGGCAATCAGGTGAGCCAAATCCTCCGTACCCGTCTTCATGCCAAGCAAGATAGGTCCATGCATCAGAGCGATGTACTCAGGTACGTTAGGTAGATACTTGATGCTGTTGTGCATAGGGAACGTTATCTCCACCACATCACCTTTCTTCCATTTGCGGTCGATTGCGACATAGCTTGACGGACCGCTGATCACTTCTACTGCCTGACCGTTCACCTTCACTTTGAAGGCACCTGGTTTCACCCAACCAGGATAGCGTACCAAGATTCTTACCTCAGACTTCTTACCTCTTACCTCTTGAATCGTTATGCGGCTGGTTTCTGCGTAGGGGAAGTTGGTTTCCTGGCGAAGTGTGAAACCCTTCTCCTTCCAGTTCAGTTCGGATGCCACGAAGAGGTTTACATAGAGTGCATTCCCTACGTGGGTATAGATAAACTGTCCATACTTGCCATGATTCTCCATACCTGTACCCACACAGCACCACATTGCTTCGTTCGGAGCCGAATAGTTGCGATAGTGGCGTGGACGGGCTGAGGTGAAATAGACATAGCCTCCATGCTCAGGATGCTGGGTAGAAAGGATATGATTGAAGGTGGCTAATTCGTAATAGTCTGCATAACGTGCCTCAGGATTCCTGCGGTGCATGTCCTCCGTCAGTTTCAGCATGTTGTTCGTGTTGCACGACTCAGGGCCGTCGATGTCGTTCACGAAATCGATACAGGCTTCCTTACTGGGGAAGTGCTCACGACGGCTGTTTCCTCCAAATGCCAGTGAACGCTCACCCGTTACGATGTCCCAGAAGAAATCGGCTGCGTTGTGATAGGTCTCATCGCCCGAAAGTTCGCTGATGCGCTCGAAACCAACCACTTTAGGCACCTGTGTATTCGCATGCATATTGTCGAGATTATCCTGACGTTGCGACATCGGAACCAGTAATCGGCGATGTGAGAACCGCTTGGCTACATCAAGGTATTTCTTGTCTTTCGTGATGGCGTATGCATCCACCAACACCTCGTTCATGCCTCCATGCTCATTTCCCAACATCTGTTCCATCTGGTCATCCGTGAGACCAGCCGTGAGGTCTATCGCCCAATCGCAGAATCCGAGAAAGAGTCGCTTGGCATCTTCGTTGCCACAATAGAGCCATGCATCACGCAGTCCTGCATACATCTTATGAAGATTATAGAATGGTGCCCATGAACCGTTATAAGTCCTGAAATCACCCTTCTTGAAGTTGCTCCAGATACGGTCGCTGTTCGGCATACCGCCCACATAACCCTTTCCCCATTCTGGGTGATTCATGATGTTTGCGTTCGCACAAAGCTGTAGCTCACCGATCATGTGGAGCATACGCATACGGCATTCCTCATTGCCCGTAGCTGCATTCATCGCCATCGCTGTCAGGTAGTGACCACCAACGTGTCCGTCCAGACCGTCCCAGTTCGGATATGCCTTTGCTTTTGGTGTCAGACCTGCTTCTTTGAGGTAGGGAGCCAGCAGACGGTCGACATCGTACTTCAGCAGCGTCTCGATATTCAGGTCGCGTGCATGTTTCAGCGGACCGTCCAGCAAGGTTATATCGCCGAGCGGAAACTCGTCGGAATACAATTTGTCTTGTGCGCTACCTACCATAGCAGTCAGGCAAAGCGCAAATGTAGAAATAAGCGTTTTACGATTCATAATTATATTTACTATTTAACGATTTACTATTTACAATTATTTGTATTGGATTATTCCCTATTTATTAATTCATTAACGTCGTTGGAAGTTAACGCTTTGCTATACGATAGTTGGCTGGTCTTAACCGCTAAAGTCTAACGTCTATTTTTCTTAACTCTTAACAGAGTCTCCGTCTAGCGTCTAAAGTCTAACGTCTAAAGTCTAATTATTATATCAGTATTAATTTCATGCAAAGATACAAAAAAATGAATAATGTATAATGTATAATGTATAATAATT
>JAFZYE010000032.1 GCA_017616445.1 Bacteroidaceae bacterium | reverse complement strand
ATGCGCAACGGAATGGGAATGGGCATGGGAGGCTTTGGCGGCGGAATGCCCGGAGGCGGTGGCAATAGGGGTGGCAACCGAGGTGGCAACCGTGGCGGTGGTGGCGGCTTCGGCGGAGGCGGCGGCTTCGGCGGCGGCGGCTTCGGTGGCGGAGGCTTCGGAGGCTTCTAAGGAAATGCATAATGTATGATTCATAATGCATAATTGACTTTAGTCGCGAGAAGAACAGCTAAAATGTAAATTGTCAAATAGGAACATCTTGGAGCAGCGAGGGCAGAACCAAACGTGTTTGAGTTTTGCCGAGTCGTGACAAGATTGAATGTAAATTAAATAAGATTATGAAGAAAATTATATTAACACTTTGTATCGCACTTGTAGCAGTTGCTGGAGCACAGGCTCAGAGCAGCAGTAAAAGCAAGAAGAACAAGGATGCCGAGAAGTCTGAGATGAATGCACAGGAAGTGTATAAGCAGCAGGCAGAATCATGGGCAACTACCTTTGAGCTTAACGAAGAGGGTAAAGAGAAGTTCATCGAATTGTACATGGAATGGCAGAACAACCGTGGCAACATCGTTGACAAGAACGGTTACGAGCAGAAAGCCGGCGAAGATATCAACTTCAAGAAAATCACCGCTGAGGAAGCAGAGAAACTGATAGCAGACGACTTTGCACGTCAGAAGAAGCAGGCTGAGACGGATGAGGAATACTACCGCAAGTTCCAGCAGTACATCTCACCTGGACACGCAGCTCAGATGGTCATTCAGCAGCGTAGCTCCGCAGCTGGTATGTCATCAATATTCCGTAACTTAGGCCGTGGCATGGGTGGCGGCATGGGAATGGGCGGCATGATGATGATGTTCTAATCCCAGCTTTGCACATAAGAGGAACAAAAATGGTCAGCATTACTGCTGGCCATTTTGTGTTTCTTTTCGCATGATGTATTCGAGGATGGCGTTCCAATCGGGGAAACGGGAACTGCCCATCTGTATCCATTCACTCCCAGGACGCTCGCCGAACTCACGTGCCCCGTTATTGGGACGGTCGTCAATCAGATAGTCGCCCCGACAGAGATTCTTATGGTGGGAGATGATCAGTCGTTTATGGCATACATCGCCCAGATATTTGTCAACCCACTTCACCTTGGCCGCCCAGGCAGAGGGATTCTTCCAAGGAGCGGTCGACAGGATGTAGACATCGAACCGCTGAGCAAGGAACCGTACAGCCTCAACACCCTGCCCCAGAGGACGCATCACATCAAAGATACCTGGAATCTCATCGTAGTTGTCACCAATGGGATTCCCTTCTTTATCGACTTTTCCATATTTTCCTCCTTTGCCATAGTCACGAAGCAGGTCAGGCGACATGGCATCAATACCAGACTGGAAATCGACGAGGACATTATCCATATCCACATAGATAATCTTCCGAGGTCGATTCGACGTCTTCCTCAGGTGTGCCTCCTGAGCCTCCTGTGCCAATAGTTTTCCCTTCCATGTCGCCATCTTGTCGGGATGGGGAATGATATGTACTCGAGGTAGGTCGAGGCGGTCGGCATCGAAGCATGTATCAATGGTGATATCGCCTGTGCGGCGTGAGGTGGTATGCAGACGGCAGGCCTTGATGAGTTTGTCGAACTGCTCATCTGTCAGCTCTTTCAGCAGCGTATGACGAAGTGGTTTGGCAATCTCAGCCGAACGTGGGCCGTGTTCCACATCGTATCCGTTGTCTTCCCTACCCAAATCGTGTAAGTAGGCAAAACAATTCACGACCGTCATATCTACACCTGGTACCTGCAGACGCTGACCATTCTGGTATACACGGTCCCAATGGGGCAATCCATGCATATCGTCCAACATCCATCTGGATTCAGCAAATTCTCTTAATGTTTCTATGTTCACCATCGGAAAGTTTTTTCTACCTATATTTCTTTTTCATTTATCTTGACATGATCAAACTCCACGTCACGCATCAGTCCACGCAGGAGGTTTCCGTCCTCCTTTACGCCATTCCACGTGCAGTTCTTCACATGAATACCATATACGTTCGTTGAGTCGGTCAGGCCGTCGATGAAGGCTCCGTATCGGCTCGATTCGCAATTGACATTCTCAAGATGGATGTTGCGCACCACAGGGTAGAATCCACGTTGTGATTGCTCACGGGGTTCGTAAACGAGGTTGATTTTCAATACCGCCTCGCGGCATTGTCCTACTTTGACGTTACGTACATATACATTCTCCGTCACGCCTCCACGGCAGGTGTTGGTCTTCAGACGGATGACACGTTCAAGGTTAGGGCTGTCCATCTCGCAGTTCTCCACGAAGATATTACGGGCACCTCCGCTCACCTCGCTCCCTATCACCACTCCCCCATGTCCGTTTGCCATCTTGCAGTTGCGAACGATGATATTCTGACTCGGCATATTACGACGCCGTCCGTCGGCATTACGTCCACTCTTGATGGCGATGCAGTCATCACCCGTATTGAAATAACAGTTCTCAATAAGAACACCGTCGCACGACTCTGGGTCGCACCCGTCACCATTCGGACCTGCGTTCTCGATGGTGAGTCCACGTAACGTGACGTTCGTGCTCTTCAGCGGATGAATCACCCAGAAAGGTGAGTTGAGGATGGTGACACCCTCAAGCAACACCCCATCGCATTCGTACAGCTGAATCATCTGCGGACGCATACCCTTACCTGCTCCGAAGATACGCTGCTCTATGGGAACAGCATCATCGCTCATCTTCAGCAGAGCATTACGACTGCCGTAGCTCTGCGCCTCAGGTGTATCCTGTGTCCATCCGTATCGGGCAGCTCCACACATAGGCCACCAAGCTGTGTTGGAGGCACATCCGTCGAGCACACCTTCACCTGTTACCGCAATATCTTTCGCCTGATAGGCATAAATCAGTGGTGAGTAGTTGTACATGTCCAGCCCTTCCCATGCGGTAAGTACCAAGGGATAGAGCGACGTGTCGGACGAGAAACAAACCCGTGCACCTTTCTCCACCACGAGGTTTACCCCACTTTGCAATCGGATGGCACCCGTGTGCCACTCTCCGGCAGGAATGACCACCTGTCCCCCACCCTGTCTGGAACATGTTTCGATGGCACGGTTGATGGCCGTCTGATTCGTTGCAGCATCGTAGTTGGGGGCAGCTCCATAGTTCGTGATGAGCACGGAATGATCAGCAAACTTAGGCTTACGGATTGATTGCTCAATCCGCAGGCATTCTGTTGTCCAAGCATCACTACGCTGTGCGTAGCCCGCTGTAGCAGTCGTCAAGCCCATCAACAACATGAGGGTTCTAATCCTCGAAATCATAATGGTCGAGTTTCTTTCCGCATGTAGGACAGAAAATCTGTCGCTTTTCGATGACTCCACCGCATTCACCGCAATGGAACACTCTTTCTTCTTTTTGTTCAGCCATTGAGAAATAATATATAATTTATAATTTATAATGTAGAATAGTTCAGAAGAGGAGTTTGATGAAAAGGGAACGGAACAGGAAGAAGATGATTGGGACGAACAAGGCAGGCAACAGGTTGAGTGTCTTGCAGTCCTTCACCTTCAGGATGGTAAGTCCGCTCGCCATAATCAGTAGTCCTCCCACCAACGAGAGTTCTGTGATGAGGTCGTTGCTGATGGCCGAAGCCGACACCTTTGCTGTGAGGTAGAACGCACTTTGCCAGCAGAACAGGACAGGAGCCGCCAGCACCATACCGTAGCCATAAGTGGCCGACAGCACCATCGAGGTCACGAAATCGAGTGTAGCGTTGGTGTAGAGATAGGTATTGTCGCCCAACAGCGCACTATTGACTGGTCCCAGCATGGAGAAGGTACCGATGCAGTAGAGCAGGATACCTGTCGAGAGGCCCTCGGACAGCTTGGGCGAGTTGTCGTCGGTCTTGCGCTTACGGTTCACCAACTTATCGAACCGCTGCGAGAGCTTCAGTGCCACTCCGATGACTCCACCCACCGCCATAGCGAGGATGAACAACACGGGATAATGGCTCTTCGGCATGAACTGCACGAAGGCGTTCAGTCCCAAAGCCACAGAACAGAGACCCAGTGCCACGAACACCACATTCTGGTACTGCGGCTTGATACCCTTCTTCAGCGTAGCCCCTATCAGACTACCGAGAACGATGGTCGAAGTATTTACGATTGTTCCTAACATCCGTTTCTTTTCTATTTCGTCTGCAAAAATACAAAAAATCTCCCACACAACGTTGTAGTTGGGAGACTTTTTGAAGATTACGAGCATTAAAGAGCTCTTTTTGTTTTTTTCTTATCTAAAAGTAAGAGGAATCAGCACCTTCACGCCAAACGAGCGTCCCATGTTGCAGATGCCGGGACCTTCGGCATATTTCAGTCGGCTCAGGTGCGACTGATAGGCACGGTTGGTGAGGTTGGTAGCAGAGAGATAGACAGAAGCTACGGTACGGTTGTGCCAACGCAGGTCAGAGCCTGCCGTCAGATTGAGCAGTGTGTAGGAGGGCGTGGGTGTTTCCGTTCCGTATGCTGTATGGGCATGATTCTGACGCAGATAGCACTCCAGTCCTAAAGACAGGAAGGTGTTGGTCAGTGCATGTCCGTCGCGGATGATGTCGTATCTCAGGTCGCAGTTCCAACGAGGTGCAGGCGTAAATGGCAGCCAGCTGCTTTCCTCTGGCTGATGCAGTTGACGAGCATTCACATACGAGAACGAGTTCTCGAAGTGTAGTTGTTCTATGGGATGGATGTCAACCGTCGCCTCGAACCCTAAAAGACGCGCAGTACCCTGACGGTATTGATAGAAGCCTGCAGAAGGGGATGTCAGTCGCTCCAAGAAGATATAGTTTGAGATATGGTTGGCAAAGAGCGAGATTTGAGTGGAGATAATCTCCGATGAGTAGTCTATACCGAGATCCAACTGCCAACTATGTTCTGGCGACAGTTGTTGGTTACCTATCTCGTAGCGGAACGTGCCCTCATGCTCACCATTCGAGCCCAGTTCGCTGAGATTGGGCGCACGGAACCCTTTCGAGAGGTTCATTCGTGCATTCCATTGGGGGTTGATGTTATAGATAACTCCCACAGAGCCCGTCAGTCCTTGGTAATTATGAGAGAAGTCGGTAAAGCGCATCTCACCCTCGTCCTCCTGTTCGTAGCTATGCAGATGACGAATGTCATAACGCAGACCTCCACTCAGCGTCAGCTGATCGAACTGGCGGGTGACGGAAGCAAACAGACCAGCATCGAACAATCGATAGGATGGTATCAGATACTCGTCGCCCAGATTCTCGGAATACTGCCACATGCCCGACAGCCCAGCGGCATACTGCCAGTCGGAATCAGCCGACTGCAAGTAGTGAACATCATAGTTGACGGTATGCAGGCGGAAGTCCAGTCCTGGTTCATCAGCCGCCTCAAATTCCCTTCGACGGTTCTGCTGATAACCCACGACTGCCTTCAACGCTCCACCTCCAATCAAGAACGAGTTGTCGAGCACAGCCTTGTAATGCCCTATCTTCTGAAAGGCTTCCGAAGGCTCCAACAATCCTGTATCCTCATCACGCTCACCCTCTATCAGTCCAGGTTTCAGGTTGTAGTACGATAACTTCAGGTGCGAGTAACCCCAACTGCGGTTCATGCCCAGCATAGCAGTCAGCGCCCGTTCATGGAACTGTGAACCTGGCACACGTCCATCTACCCTATTCTTGTACTCGCCCGCATCCTTCTCGCTCCATCGCCAGTTCCACACCCATCCCTTCTGGTTGCCGGCAAAGTTAACGGTGTAGTCGAAGAGACGGTTGTTCGACTGATATTCCGTTCCCACGTTCAGCGCCATCGTACCTTGCGGCATGACAGGAGACTCGTGTAGCACCAACACACCTGCCATCGCATCGCTACCATACATCAGCGTGGCTGGACCTTTCAATATCTCGACAGAATGAACTGCCTGAGCATCTACCTCTATGCCGTGTTCATCACCCCATTGCTGCCCTTCCTGACGGACATCATCGTTCACCGTCACAATTCGGTTATAGCCCAGTCCACGGATTACGGGTTTTGAGATGCCTCCACCCGTCGTGATTTGCGACACGCCTGGTTGATGAGCTACAGCATCGATGATGTTTGACGAAGCCACCACTTGGAGTTCCTGAGGTGGTACAACAGATATAGGAGCAGGCGAGTGGTCAGCTCGGATGGAACCGGTCAGTCCCGTCACCACGACCTCCTTCAGCATGGCGTTGTTTTCCTGCATCACGAAGTCGCATGTAGTTGCTGTTCGCAGGTCGATGGTTTGTATGATGGTCAGGTGCCCCACGTATGTCACCTGAATAGTTGTCTTAATGGCAGGTAATCCCTTTACGATGTACTGTCCCTTTTCGTCAGTAGCAGCCCCTTGCTTCAACTGTGGGAAATAGATTGATGCACCCACCACGGGCTGCCCGTCGATAGCGTCGGTCACCCGACCACGCAACACAACCTTGTTGGTTGTAATATCTGCTGAAGCCGGTACACACACGCATACCAACATCAGCAATACTGAGAATATTGTCTTCATGTTGTCTTTTATTATCTGAATGTTGTAATACTATAATACTAAAACGGGGTATTCAGATAAGAAAAGGAGGTGCACGGGGAGAATGATGGCGGCAGACAGCAAACTGGAGTCTGACCGAAGGAGGAACAATCGCTGCGACATGTCGGCTCACGATGGAGGCTATCCCTACCCCAACAGCTGCAACGAAGGTCAGCGATGCGAAGAGACACAGCACACAATCATGCTGATGAACATTGTCGGGCGCTATATGCCCTGAGTGAAGGAGGTGGTTGACACACTTATCGCAACCACAACTTCCGAGGGCTTCGTCATGAACATGAAGCGATGAGAGCAGCAGCATCGGCAGAAATACCGACAGCAACAACCATGCAGATATGCGTCTTCTCGTCTTGATGTTCATAATTGACTGCAAAGGTACAAAAAATTTGGTTAAGCGAGCACAACGAAGTTAAGAAAATAGACTCTAGACCTTAGAAAGTTGACAATTGATAGTTGAAACTCCTTGAACTCTTGGAACTTGAAACTTGAAACTAATACACAACTCCACATGAGAAAGTGTGAAGCTGTTCGCCCATAACCCCTTTCAGTGTAGCAAAGACTTTGTCGCCAGTACAATGGCTGGTGTAGAAGTGCGTATTGGGATAAGCCTTTACCAGTCTCTTCGCCAGTTCGGAGAGTTCCTCCGTCGTCTCGTGGTCATCCAACAGATGGAATCCGCCCACGACAGTATGGACGGGATAAGGACAAGCAGCCAAGATATTCTCCAGACCGCTGTGAGCACAACCCGTGAAGAGCAATCCGTCTGTATAAAGCGCCAGTTCGTGACGGAAATCATCGTTCTGATAGCTTCCATCAGTATTCTCGACGAACAGATGCTCGTTTCCTTGTGGCATCGGGTGGTTTTGAGGGATATGTGCTATGACGTAGAGATTATCAGCAATCACACAGGTCTTATTAACCATCAAGAACCTCTCTTCCCTACCCTCCGGCCACTCTGCTGTAATGCTATGCAGGTATCGCCGCTTCGAGAAGAACTTCCCACTGACGGCACGAGGCGAAACGATGATTTGTGCCTTTCGGTTCATACCCATAAGGTGTATGAGCCCTCCTGCATGATCGCTGTGCCCATGGGAAATAAACACATAATCAACCGTACTGAGGTCGATACCCATCCGCTCCGCATTACGGATAAACACATCGCTTGCACCCGTATCGAGCAGGATACGGTGCTTCTCCGTCTCTAACAGGATGGACAGGCCATGCTCCGATTGAACATTGCAATCATTCGTTCGATTATCTGATAACACCGTCCACGTCATTGTTTACTAATCGTTTATATAGTTTTTGGTTATCATATCATAGTGCAACGACTCCAGCTCTTCGAGCGTGAGGTTATTCACTGCCGCTTCAATTTTCTTGATTAGCTCTTCCCTGCGGTTCTCGTCAGAGAAGTCATATTTCTTAGAGAAATCCATAGTTACACTTGATTCTGAATTTTTTATCTGCTATCAACACTGAAAAGACATTAACTGACTGCAAAGTTACAAACAATTTGGCAAACCACCAAAGGAATACGGAGAAAGTAAGTATTTCGTAAGAGGCACGATTCCAAATTAACGGACGAAGCCCTGCGATGCTATCGTGAAGGTCGTATTCTACACTATACCGTTTTAAGGAATACTCCCACTATATAAAAACAAGTCGGCAGCGGTTGCTGCCATCAAGTTTCGCGCCCGTTGCCATTATTGGCAGCGGGCGCTGCCAATGATGGCGACGTATGCTGCCAATCAGAAAGAACCCTACTTGCTCCCTGTTACATGCCGTCTTTCTCCCTGTTTGCCCGTATCTTTTTCCCTTTTTCCTACGAACTGTAATCATCAATATCGTACTGCAACAGACCAAAAACCACAATATCTCAATATTTTTTGCCCTTTTCCTTTGGGATTTGGAAGTTTATTCATATATTTGCACCCGTATAATGGTAATAGAGATGAGTATGGTAACAACATCACAACACACTACTTTAAGCATCGGCCAACTTCATATTCTGGAGATGATGAACAGATGCAGAACAGAAGAGTCTCTCAAGCAACTGAAGAAACTTCTGTTTGATTTCTATGCCAAGGAGGCTGTTGCTGAGGCCGACCGTTTATGGGAAGAGGGAGTAATCGATGAAAATAAAATAGAGGAGTGGGGTAAAGAACACATGCGCACTCCCTACATCCATGCAAAATGAGACGGATTGTCCTGGACACCAACTGCCTGCTGATGTGCGTTTCCTCCAAGAGCCCGTACCACAAAGTTTGGACGGAGTTTGTGGAGAGTGGTGTGTCACAACGGAAATTCTCTCTGAGTACATGGAAATACTAGAACAGAAGACCAATGCATGGTTTGCCGAAGTCATCGTAAACGCAATAGTCAATAACGAGAACACCATTAGGGTTGCCCCCTCATTCTTTTTCGATTTGATTCAAGCAAACCCTGATGACAATAAGTTTGTTGATTGTGCCGTCTGTGGGAATGCTGAGTACATAGTGTCTAACGATTCACATTTCCGTATTCTCAACGATATAGACTGGCCCAAACTTCAACTTGTGACAATTCAAGACTACGTTAATGAAATAGATAGTAATGTGTAACCCTTTCTCCTACGGACTGTAATCGTCAATATCATACTGCAACAGACCAAAAACCACAGTATCTCATTATTTTTTTGCCCTTTTCCTTTGGGATTTGGAAGTTTATTCATATATTTGCAACGTGTTTCGAAAGAGACACAAAACTTTGTTGGCTCAATTTCTCTTCCGAACTTGCACCTCAGACCAGAAACGAGCAAAAACAAATACGCAAGGAGTCGCGCACTATAGCGCAGACTTCTCCATAGCGTATTTGAGGCGGTGCAAGGCCTGGAAGAGAATATGGCAGAAGCTGCGCTATTCTATTTACCCGTTAGTTAGTGCAGACTTCCCGTTCAGAAGAATTATTTAACTAAATTAACTATAATGATGATACGGAACAAAATAAACAAGGGGATGGTTCTTTTGCTTATGTCGTTGAACTTGATTTCATGTGCAAGCAATGATAAAAAGAGTGAAGAAAACAAAGGTTACGCTATTGAATATCGAGTGGTTGAGTCGGCAAGTGGAGACATTGATGGCGAAGAACTCTGGGCAACGAAAGATGGCCAATTTCAGAACACTGGGATTGGTGACGTGGTCTGCTGGATAATAGACCAACGAGACTATGATGGTGATGGATTAGAGGAAGCTTTTATAGGTGAATCATCAGGTGGAAGTGCTAGTTGGTCGTCCATCGTATTTTATGATAAAGAATCTAATACTTTTCGGAAGGTCGAGTTTCGGAATCTTGACGTAAGTCTTAACGATTCTGTAGAAGAATGGAACGGGAAATGGTCCTTTACTGGGGGCAACGAATCACATAATGAGCGCTTCATCTTTGAAGGAGGTCGAATAATGAAAGTCGAGAGCTATACGCGTCCCAAGCCAGAGGGAGCAGAGACTTTGCTTACACTATCTCCCTCCAAAATGTTTGGTTCCGAAATGGAAGCTGAAACTGGTGACAAGAAAACTACAAGTTATGACCTTGACGGTGACGGCAAGAATGAAATCATTGAATGCGAATACATGCATGGCATTTTGTGGGGTGACCCGGAGAGAGACCGCAAGCCGACAATGCATATTACAATCTATTGGAGTAAGGGATCCGCTTCGGACTTGACAGGCGAAGAGTATTGGCTTGAAATGAATGTACTGTCAACCAAGACAAATGGGGTAAATGATTTAACCAACGGTCAGAAAGGAGTTACTTACAGATGGGATGGCAGACAATATAAACAGCAGTAGATATGAAAAAAGTAGTCTTTATTATTAGTGTTCTTTTAATACAATCAGTACATGCTCAGGTTATAGAGTATAATGGGCGCTATTACCATAAAAGCGCATGTACCATTCAGGATTCTGTATTAAGTTTTTTTCCTGTTGACGAAGCAAAAGTAACCGCAGCAGGAGGAGTTCAAGCAGGCTCGATTCACGTTCCAGTTTCTAATCCTAACTATCATAAGGATTGGAAAGTATTTGATCCACGATACATCACAGACCCTTATCTCACAATTAAGGATGTTGAGGTTGAGGACACTGCGAGAATGCAAAAACAAATTGACGAGAAACGTAGCTATGTACAATTCCGACTAAATGTGGTACAGGCTGTCAAAAAACAGATTGAGGCAATAAGAGCTAAGAAAGGACAGACATTGACAGACGAGAAAGATATTTTCATTTATAATATACTGATGAAAAGGTATGGCGATGAGAAGGATTTAAAGAAACTGAAAGTTAACAAAAAATGTTTAGAGGGAAGCACTTATTATCTTAAAGATTTGGAACAAGAAGAGAGTTTTCTGGAAAAGTTCTTGAACCTAACAGATAGAGCCGAAATATTAAATACTACGATTCCTCGTGATAAAGTAACAAAGGATGGTGCAGAATTAGCCCACGGTTTAGGAATCCTCGCTCCATATAGCATGGCAAATACTGATATAGCATATAACTATGCACGATATACAGGAGAGTTATACACGAAAAAGATAGATATAACTTTCAAAAATCCTCTTCTGGCCGACATACCAGTAACAATTTTTAATCCTTGGTACGAAGGTGTTGGGGCAGAAGAATGGAGATGGTTGCAGGACATTGACAGAAAGGGAGGTTTGGAGCATATAGTAACGTCTTTCCCAAAGGAAGAGAATTATTATAAGTCAGCAAAATACCCCGATTACAGATTCTATTATAATGACAATAGGCATCCGTACGCTGTAGATAAAGATGGAAACCTTATTGGGATTTCTGTTGACGATAGTTTTGCCGCAGAAGGGGCAACTATGCTATATGATTTTGAACATAATGTGTACAACATCAAGTCTGAAAGTAGTGGCGTTCAAAGATGGGCTTATTATCTGATAAACAAAAAACTTGGAAAGAATACAGAGCCAAATTTTGAAAAGGATGCGATGGGTATGATGCTGGGGATAGGTAGCATTGCTCACGAAATGGAAGTCTTGAACAGACTATATGCTTATCGTCAAATTACAAAAGGTGAATACAACAGGAAAATGTCTGAATTGAATGCAAAAGCAAAAACAACAGGTAAGAAGAACGATGCTGCTTTAAAGAAATATCCTTCAAAAGAAGAAATGGAGAGAGCTGAGAAGTTCGTGAATCAATTAGAGAGCGATTACAATAAGTCAAAACTTTTCTCTAAAACCCATGTTGAGCGCTTAAACGGAATACAATTCATGTTAGTTTCAGATGACAGAAAGCTGAAAGTGTTGAAAACATATTCTATAGATTCCAAAGGAGAATTAACAGCCAGTTATGTGACTTTGGAAAAGAACTAATCAGCAACAATCTTCTTGGCGGCCTCCATCACTTGCATGATTTCAGGCATGTCCGCAGATTTCGCCTCTCTGATTGTCCTACTCATTCAATCTTTTCTCCATCCGATAGCATGTGAAGGTATCACCTACGATCTTCTGCGAGTAGTCGGCCACGTAGCCCATCGTTTCATAGAAATGGGTCTTGTTATCACGGCTCTCCACGACAGCTGTCGTATAGCCCAATTCTTTTGCCCACTTCTCTGCTTCCTGGACTACAAGCGTTCCAAGCCCTTGGTGCCGATACTCTGGCAGCACTACAATGCGACCGAGCATCACCCGTTCACAATCAATCGCATACAGTCGACAGGTAGCTACAGGGAGATAGTCATCAACAACTACGATATACTTGGTTTCTGGCGTATCGTGCTCGTCAAACTCTGCATATAAAGTAATCCGATGCTTTCGGGCCATCGCCTGAATGCGGACGTAATAGGCTCCAGCCTGCTCTGCTGTCTTTGTGGCTCTTATGATTTCCATCTGATGGCATCATCTGACAAACACTTTCCTACCATTCTGGATGTAGATTCCGTTTACTGGCAGGTCTGTCTGGAAACCTCCAAGCGTGTAATACTTGTTGTCAGTACTCTGTGAATAGGTTACGTTACCGATACTTGCGGCCTCACCTTCTTTTAATGAAAAGATGCAGATGTTGCTGATGGAGATGTCATCAGTGGTGTTCTCGCGGATAAAAGTAAGCTTGTACTGTCCGAAATCGCTGTTCTTGATGCTGAAGTAGATTGTAGCATCTTCACCCACCGCCACATTCGTAGTGAACACAACCTTGGATGGCTGGATCTGCTGCAGCCTTACTGTAATTGTTTTACCTGCCTCGCCTTGCGACTTAAAGCAGAGTTTATAGCGACCATTCGTAAACTGCAATGAGGGATAGACATTCTGATTGGCATCGGTCTTGGCCCCCTGTCCGAAAGCCAGCAACGTCTTACCTAAGTTGACCGTCCATCCGTGTTCCTTCGGTGTGAAGCCCTCGGTTTCGATACGTGGCATCCACTTGAGCGTAGTGTCGCAAGGGGTGTCAAGCGTGTATTGTCGGAAGAAACGCCACATGGTGAGGGACGAATTGCCATCCTCGGTGTTCGAGGTGAAGTCGTTATGTCCCATGCCGTCGATTTCGTAATAGATGTAAGGGAAGCTGCCTTCGGTGGCCTGGTACACGCTCTTGTCGTACTTTCCCTTGACCGTTTTCTTCACAGGCACAGGGTTCGCACCCATGCGTGCCACCATCTCATCGACAATGGTAGGCATCAGTTTATAGCGCACAAAGTCATCGTTCTTTCCGTGAATATGTAAGAAAGGCACAGGACGCTTGCCAACGTGTCGCAGATGGAATTCGTTGAGCGGGAAGCCGCTGATAGCAGCAAAGGCTGCAAAGACATCGCTGCATGCGTTTGACATCGCGTAGGTATTCATGCCGCCATTCGAGAACCCGCAGCAATAAACGCGCTTGCGGTCTATCTGGTACTCCTCGGCCAGGTTGTCGACGATGGCCCTGAGGAAAGCTGCATCGGCATTATCCTCACCCGATGCATCCCAACCCGTCACCGTACCTCCGAACACAGGGAAGTAGATCATTTTGCCCTGTGGATAGGCGATGATGAACTTTGCCGTATCGGCAATCTCGTTGAAATGGGGACTCTGGTCGTTCATGCTACCGCTGGCTCCATGCATAGCTACCACCAAGGGAGCACCAGGCTGACAACCCTTCGGCACATAAAGCCTATAAGAGCGCGTCTCTCCGTTGACGATGATTTCAGCCGTCTGGTTAATCGTGCCACCCTGACTGATGTAATACGCATCCGTCACCTTCACAGAGGCATTCTTGGACTTGTCGTCGCGTGCGCAACCATAGATGGTCAGATCTTGAATATTCTTAATGTCGCAGTTGCCCCATTTCACGTCTGTTAACTGGATGTCGATATCGCCCGAAGCATCCGGACTGACCACAAACTCCTTCGTCGGACCGTTAGGTGGATACGACCCGTCGTTTTTCTTAAACACAATCCTCAACTGCCGCGCACTTGCATTCTTGAAATCGCTGACATGCAGGTGCAGCCTTGTCCAACCGCTGAGGTCACCGCTGATTCCGTCAGCAGCCATAAAAGTCCAATCCGAATTGGAACCGCCCAATCCCCATGTGAATGTGTTTGTACTTGCCTCCCATGTGGCTGCACAATAGGATTCTGTCTTAAACGTCAGATACTGTTTAGTCTCACCGGCAGCATCTGCTGTTACCACGCCTGCGATGAGCAGGGCCAGTGAGAGCAATGATTTTAAAGTGAATCTTTTCATGTTATCAGGAAATACCTCCTCACAAGAAGGCTGTTATACATTTTTAATCAATATCTTCTTTCCGTCTTTGATGTAGATACCAGGTTGCAGAGAGTTGCTACGGTCATATCGGCGACCGTTCAGGTCGTAGAGTCCTTTGCTGCTCGTCGATTGCACCTCAGCTTCCATCTCTTCGATGCCTGTGTCTTCGCGTTGAATCATAAAGACATAGGTGTTGAAACTGCGGGCTGGCATCTCGACGGTAACCAAGGATGTAGGTTCTTCGATGTCGATAGCCTTCTGCTGATAGAGGTTCGCTGTTTCGTTGCCTGTCGAAATGAAATGCACACCGCTTTTCACTTCGTAAGGCAGACGAATCTTCAGGTCGTAGGCAGTCTTCGTGGTGTCGATTGCCATCACGATGAGCGAGTCGCCTTTGATGTATGCAGAATACTCCTGTGGAGCTTCCTGTCCTGAGGTCATATCGCGTGAGGTCGTCAGGCGAGTAGAACCTGTGACATGCTTGGCGAAGTGAGCGATGATGTAGGCGCGAGGCAGCAACGCATTTTTCTTGTTCCCTGTGCCGTACTTGGACTCACCCGTACCCACGAAAGCCCAATGTGCGCGCATATACCAATAGATGTATCCTGTACATCCTGCCAGCATACACTCGTTGAGTTCCTCGGCAAACAACAGCTGCTCATGCCAGCTGGGCAGACGGTCCTTCAAATTGTCGGTCACCGAGTGTTCCGTCATCCAGACTTCCTTTCCGTACTTGGTAGCAAGGACAGCCGATTGTTTCATATACTGGAGCGGAGCATGCCCATACATGTGCCCAGCCACGATGTCGATATGCTTGCGGCAAGTGGTATCCCTCATGAGCGGATCGGTATAGTTCTGGGTGAAGCCCAAGCTCTCGCCACTGATGAGGCGTACACCAGGATAGGTCTCACGGTCGAGCATCCAGGCATGGTTCTTAACCAGTTTCACCAGATCCTGAGGGTCATAGAGGCAGCCGGAGTAGTTCACCCACCAGTCGGGCTCATTCTGAATGGACACCGCATCGACCTTCACGCCCTTTGTCTTCATATACTTCAGGTAGGAGTTGAGCCATGGGAAGAACTTCTCGTAGCAATCCTCACGCAACTTACCCCTTGTGTTTTTAGGGTCATTATCATCCTTATCGTTCACTCTTCCTCCTTGTGCCGTTCCGTTCGTCTTGTAATCACCTGGAGGCGACCAAGGAGTACCGAATACGATGCCTCCACGTGCCTTTACAATCTTGGCAGACGGCACACATCCCTGCCAGTTGTAGTTGCTCCAGCTTGCGTTATCATCGCCCTTGAAGCTGGGAGATATCTCCATACGCATGATGTTCAGTCCTATCTTTGATTGTGGACCGTACAACAGCTTCACAGGATTGGTATCTGTACCATACGGGCACATAGCTCCATCACAACAAGCAGCACCGAAGCCAGTGATGGTCTGCTTCTGGGTCTTATTCACATTTAAGATGACCGATGCAGCCGAGATTGACATACACCATGACAAGCACAATGTAATAATGATACCATGTAAAAGTGCGATTCGTTTCATGTTTATTCTATATTTTTTAGTTTAGTATCCTCATTTTAAAAAGGACAGCACATCATCACGATGTGCTGTTCCTATCATAAACAACTATAATACCTTTTATTTAACCTAATTTTAATACCTATACAAACAAATTCTTTTCCAGGTTGAAAACCATCCGTTATGATAGTCAGTTAGTTTCATAGACCTGTTGTATCATCTAGTTCATCATTTTTTCAGGTATGCCAGTTGTTGCGACCAAGACACGCACGTCTCTCGTTGAATTTGATTTCGGGTGCAAAGTTCGGCATTTTCTACCACTTGTCTTTACACTATTCCATAAAAAAAATTATGATTTTGTAACATCGAAGAAATTAAGGCATTTACCAGAATATTTCATTGTCGATTTTAAACAAAAACAATAAAAACAGATTTTGTAGATGTTAGGCAAGAAGCCCTTAATGGCAATCTGATAGGATTCCTTTTGTGAACGAGTTCCCAAAGAAATCCTATCATCTCACCATCCATCCTACGGATGTCAACATCTTCAAAATTAAAAAACAGTCGCTGCGCTCAAAAACACCATGCGGGATGAACATTCTGTTTTAGCCCTCCCCTTCTCTCCCCTTGGGGGGAGTGCGAAGGGGGAGAAAATCTTATCGTCCCCCCTCAGCTCCCTATGGGGCTCTGTCCCCCATGGGGGATGACGGGGGGGAGATGGAGGGGGTCTGTTGTTTTTTACTTAGTCAAGGCTGTTTCCCGTAGGGATGCAGATGAGGATGGAAGACTGAGATAGGAGCTCGCTCATAAGCTCAGAAATCCAGCCTCAGATGCAAAGTTCGAAGAGCTACAGCCTTGACTAAGCTGTGTTTTCCTGTTTTTGTTTATAACTCTTAACCGCAAAAGGTCTATTTCGTGACAGGACGGATGGGAAATCCCCTGTTGCGCATAGACACGTTTGGACGGGTCATACTGACACTCATGGTCATGGAGCGAGCCCTGTTCGGCTCATCGCTCACATCGGTAGAACTAGACCAGTAGAGGGCCATGTCGCCATTATAGTAGCCCTGAGAATAACCAGGTGTCGTGCCGTCGATACCACCAGCAGCAGGGAAGAAAATGGAGTTTCCATTGATCTTACTGGTCACCCTCATGCCTGCAACACCGTTTTCACTGCTCCACTCAAAGGTGCAGTTCGACTTCAATTCCACCCATTCATCATCGGTAGGCATTCGCCATGTTCCTCTCAGGATTACGTGTGCTGCGTCATCCTCCAGGTCCAAGACCATCTTTCCATCTGGATCTCCTTCACCTTTCCAATAAAGGGAATAGTTCGGATGGAGGTATTTGGTGTACCCCTGATCGGTGCCGTCACACCATCGGAGATATAAGTTAGGAGTTAGGAGTTAGGAGTGCATCTGCGAACATTTCTCTCACCTCTCACCTCTCTCCTCTCACCTCCATTTGACGGAAAGTCCAAGGTCCACGGCATTTACGACATACTTCAGGTCTTCGGGATCTGTGGGCTGATAGGCAATAGACCAGACTCCTTTTTTGAAGGATGCTATGAGTACCTCCATCTCGTTATCAGCCGAGAAGAAAATATCATAAGCCGCATTGCCGTCAGCAGTCACGTACTTACCAGCATAGACATATCCCTGCTGACGAACCAGCTTGTAGGCCATTTCAACCGGAACGGCAGGATCATAGCTCCAGCAAAAAGCGTATAGAAGTCTTTGGCCGTCTTCCGTATCAAATACATATTGTTCGGTGAGAGAGTTGGCCACTTTGAACACCCTGCTCCACAAGTTGTCTTCGGGGCTCAGTTCACCTTCTTCATCCATCCACCACGGTTTCTGATGTACGTATGCTTCGACATCCGAGATGCTGCATCCCCAGTTTAGACAAGGGTCGAGTACCACGAGGCCAGCATCACGCTCAGCCTTCCAAGCGGTGAAGTCCTCAGCGGAACCGATGAAGGGCGGCTGCCAAGAGCTACGGGCCACATCGAAGTAAACGGTGTAGATGCCGCCTGCAGTCAATTTCTTAGGCGGACATTTACTCAGTTTGTCATGCCCCCCTTCCTTATCGCCACGAAGCTCCAATTTCAGGTCATCCCCAGTGAGAAAGGTGAAGAACTTGCCCTTTCCGTCACTATCAGGATAGATTCTGAACGGAACGTCGAGATAATTGCCGTAAGGAATCCAACGGTCTTCCTGACGTGAAGGATCCAGATACATACCTTTATATGCTTGACCGCCAACCATGGCTACGCACTCATATCCCAAATCATCCGTAAGGTTTTCGATGGTTACATCCATTATGCAGCCGAGTGACTTGGGAGTCATCTCTACAGCCTCGGTCTTATCATCAATCGTCACGGTAGTTGTCGCATATCCCAAGGCCCATCTGTATCCGAAGCAAGCGCTTGGAATGGAGATGCTCACGCTGGACAGAGAGGCTTCATCTTCTACAATCCAAGCTTTGAGACCGCTAGATTTATTATAGGCAGATTGCCATAGAATCAGGGTGTATGTCCCTGCAGGTATTCCGCTTAGTTCAAGCGTCTTCTTCTCAAATGCGTTGCTCTCCACGCCTGATTTGGTGACTAACGTTCCTTCTGAGTTGTAAACCAGTACGCTATCTGTAATGACAAAATCTCCATCTTGAGACACATTGGCTCTCATTAACTCCAGGGTTCCCAGCTCTTCATACAGGCTTCCCGTATGAAAGGAAATATAGGGCTTGACTGTTCCTGGATTTACAGGGTTGTCAAGAACGTCTTCCTCGCAGGAGGCGAATAAGACTGTCAGTAATGTACAACACATTACGGCTGCAAACTTAAGGCATTTTTTCATAAGGCTTTGATATTTATTGGTTCAAGAGTTCAAAGTTCAAGAGTTCAAAGTTCAAGAGTTCAAAGTGGTCTAGCGTTTTTTACATTTTACATTCTACATCAATTATGCATTATGCATTATGAATTATGAATTTATCTCACTACCACCTTAAACACTTTGTGTTGGCGGTTGTAATCGAGTCGGATGATGTAGAGGCCGTTGGGGATGTTGGTAGGCATCTGGAACGAACCATCAGGGTTGAGACGTCCATCTGCACATACGACACCTGTGGCACCTACGATACGGAGTCGGACATCCGTCGGATTCACACCGTTGAGATCCATGCTGACAGTACTTCCCTGTGCAAAGCGGGTCGACATGATGCGTATCTCATCCACATCGGAACCGTTGTCCACGGTAGGAGCTTTGATGCCCGAAATCAGTTCCTCGTATGCCGGATCGGTCAGCTTACGCTCGT
The DNA here is from genome assembly GCA_017616445.1 of Bacteroidaceae bacterium. Taxonomy (GTDB): domain Bacteria; phylum Bacteroidota; class Bacteroidia; order Bacteroidales; family Bacteroidaceae; genus Colivivens. Next base: position 27,704 of record JAFZYE010000032.1, on the reverse strand, counting down.
AATAGAACCATTTGATGTACGGGTCGGCTACCGCAATAGCACCCTGCCCCATTCGCAGACGATAATCCCAATGGTGCTTGCGCTGAGCATCGCCTGTATAGACGTAGTCAGTGTTGACCACCACACAGAAGATGACCCCGTTGGCAGGTTTCTTGGTGAGGTCGATGCTCATGTTGCCGCAATTGACGGTCTGGCTGTAGTAGCAGGCACCGTCGGCCGTACGGTAGCAGAGGAGAGCCTGCATGTTGGTGTCCTCAGGTCGGAACTCCACGTTGGCACGGTCGCCCATCACGTGTATCGGTATGATGTTAGCTCCGCTCCAACCAGGGTTGGTGAGGGTGTCCGGAGCCATCCAACCAGCCGAGTCGTTGAGTTCGACGGTCTGATAAGGAGTCAACTTATAAGGAGCCACGTTGATCCAATAAGGTTCCCACTCAGACTTGACCGTTGTACCGAAGTACGAGCTGGTGACCGAACGGTAGCTGTTGTCCCATCCGCCGAGGTCGAAGAGCGCCTGACGGGCACGATACTGCACGATGACACCCCTCATCGCCTCATCGCCGAGGGTGTCGCCCATGGTTTCGAGCACACGGTTCTTGCAGTAACGCCAGATCCAAGGGATGCTTCCGTCGCCACATACGTTGGCCACCACGGTCGGGAACGCATTAGCATACTGAACACCTCCGAGGTAGTTACGCCACGTACAAACCTGCTTACCGCCGTCGTACATGTTCACACCTTGTGCCGCAGGACCTCCGTACGAACCGTCCTGCAACCAGCCAGAGTAGCACTCAATCGGCATGTGAGGTGCGAGGAAGGGTCCTCCGTCGAGGAATCCCGCTTCACCATACCGTCCATCACGACGTGCATAGACCTGTCCTTGCAGCCAGGTGTTACCCCCTTCGTGGAACCACGATGACCCCCGACAAGCGTTGAGGTCGGCAAAGGTGGCGTGGATGCCCTCGTGAATCATCGCCTCGCGCTGGTAGTCCCCATCGCTCCAGAGCTTGTCGGCATCATCACGGAAACGGCTGAACGGATAGTAGGAAGCCCATACACAGGCATAGTTCTTACCATCGACGTATGTGCTGCTCTGATAGCCACCTTGGGTGGTGTTCGACTCGTTGTCGTTCGACAATCCTGAGCCGAAGATATAGACGAACGACTTATAGCCCTCACGTGCGCTGAGGTCGGGAGGCCATCCCATATAGTCGCGTATATAAGCAAAGTCGTAGTCGTATTTATCCACAAGGTTCTTCGCTGCTTTCATCACGGTTTCCTCATCGGTTCCCACCTCCGAGTTGAGATTGTCGCCCCAGAAGACCGACCACCACTCGCCAACATACTGATTGGCCGGCTGGCCGTTCTTCTTCTTGACGTTATGCACCTTCTGCGGTGTGTCGAGTTTCGGGTACTCACGATGGAAGTCATAGGTAAGGTTGTAAGTAGGCCACTCCTTGAACTCGCCAGCATGCTCCTGCACATCGACATAGAAGTTATAGCTCTTTACCGTCACCTTATCGTTCGCATCCGTCAGTCTGACAGCCACACGGTACATGCCTCCGTCCGAGTAGGCAGCGCTTTCGGTCAGCACGAAGTCGGCAGAGTTATAGCTACGCAGACTCTTGGTGACATCCTTCTTCTGACGGGCATCCCAGTAGCACTTCGACCATTGGTACTTGACCGACGGATAGATCTCAGCATCAATCACACGGCATCCGAGCGTGATGCGGTCGCCTGCGTTCACCGATATGAAGTTCTCGTATTTTGGATTCTGCTCGTTCTGCTGCACCATTGGTCGCACGACCCATCCGTCGGTCGTGCTCTTACGGCCTATCATGTTGGGCTGATCGGTCGTGACCGATGCCTCGCTTCCAGCTTCCCCGATGGTCACGTTGAACACATAGACCAGGGTGTCGTTGTTGGCCAGCAGCGCCTCCTTCACGATGTAGGTGGTGCCAGCCTCTGCATTAGCCACGGTGTTGTGAGTGACATAGAAAGCAGGTGCATTCCACACCACCTTGATGCAGTAGTTCTTCTCTTTGGTGGTCGAAAGGCCTGTCTTTGTGAACCAATGTCCCTTCTCCGAACTGACCCCTGTGGTGGACTGGTCGTAGAACGACTCCTTGCCTGCCGAGTTGATCCATGTGGCCTTCAGCTGGGCAGTTGACATTTGTGCAGCCGACAGCCCGATGGCGTTTTTTACGACGACAGGCTTCGCCTGACAGACGGAAGCGGTCTGAGCATCGATGGGTCGGTTGATGAAGAAGTTGTAAGTGAAGCGGCTTCCAGCAGCTGCGATAGCAGCAACCATCATTGCAGCGGAAACCATAAGGAATCGAGTAAGTAGATTTTGTCTCATGTTGAAGTTATTTAAATAGTTATTACCCGTTTTTGGTGGATTCAAAATGATTAGTCGGTGCAAAGTTAATAAAAAATCGGTTAAGTGAGTACAATAAAAGTCAGTTTTTATTGTCGTGCACTAGAATTTTATGCAAAAAAACTCCTAACTCCTAACTTCTAACTCCTAACTTTTTCGTATCTTTGCACCATCAAATCCTTTGCTTATGAGAAGAATACATATCATCTTTATCGTGGGATTGCTGCTGACGGCCTTGTCGGGCAGGGCTCAGTATGCACGGCTCTATACGACTCAGAACGGGCTGAAATCGAGCTCGTTGTACACCGCACGGTTCGACTCGAACGGAATGACGTGGGTGATGGGTGTGGATATGCTGCAACTGTTTGACGGCACGACCTTCAGGGATGTGCTGAAGGGGAACAAGGAACTGGAGCATGCGGTGTTTCTCAACGTGATGGAATACAAGAACGACATGTACTGGCTGGCCACAAGCCGCGGACTGCGACTGATGAACCTAAGGACGAACAGTGTGGAGCATGTGGTCATCTCGGACGAAGAGGCCGAACACGACCTGCCCATCCACCGCATGATTCGCTATCCGAAGGAGGACTATGCGCTCATCACCACCTCGGGCTACGGTCTGTTTGTGTTTGACATGGCAGCCAAGAAGGTGGACAAGAAACTGACAGAAGCCATCGGAAGCCACATCATAACCGGTTTTTTCAGGGATGTCATGATCAGCGCAGACAGTTGTCTGTGGGGCAGCGGAATCAACCAGAGCCTGTTCTGTATCGACCTGAAACGGATGAAGAACGTGATGCCCAGCATGACTGCAGAAGCGCAGACGATGCTTGACAACCATAGCGTGACGGACATATACGAGCTGAAGAAATCGAAGAACGTCGTGATTGCCACAGGTGGCGGTCTGCTGATATATGACCGAAAGGAAAAACTGATACGCAAACTGAAAGGTAGGGAGGATACGCAGATGATGGTGTTGTGTGTGAAAGAGACGAAGAGCGGCAGGGTGTTGCTGGGTACAGACAGTCACGGACTGTGGGAGATGGATGAGGATGAGAATGTGGTGCCCTACCCTATTGCCGACCACAATATCGACATGACGTATGCAAAGGTGAGGTCGATTGACGAGGACGACGAGGGCAACCTGATTATCAGCATGTACCAAAAAGGTGTGCTGGTGGTGTCAAACAGTCGCGACAACTTTGCCTACCTGCCCATATCGCCTACCTCGGCCAAAACGAACGTAGCTTGTATCTCTGCCATCACAGCCGACCACGAGGGTAATTTCTGGATCTGTGCCGACGGATGCGGTGTGCTGAAAAGCCCGAATGCCGACCTGAGCAATGCGGTGCTGATGAACGAAGGTCTGTCGTCGCTGCTGGTGCAGGACATCGATGTGGACAAGGACGGTGTGGTATGGGTGTGCTCGTTCGGCGGCGGCGTTCAATGTCTGCAAGGCGGACGGTTTGTCACACCGAGCTGGTTGGAGCCGCTCTCGAAACTGATGGTGATGTCGATTGCCTACGACCCACAACTCCACAGGCTGTATGCCGCAACAAACGGAGGCGGTGTGCAGATGCTGGATCTGACAGCCCACGAAATCACACCGCTCACGAAATACGGCGACTTCAACGCATGGGTGAGCTCGCTGTATTGCGACCCGATGGGTATGGTATGGTGTGGAACGGTAAGCGAGTCGTTCATGTTCAACCCCACGACCCTGCGGCTGAAGGTATTCAGCTTTGAGGAAAACGGGAATCTGTCAGCCCAGTGTTTCGGAACAGACGGTCATGACCTGCTGATCGGTACGAACGCAGGTCTGTTCAAGTACGACATCCGCAAAGGCAAGGCGCGTCTGATTCTGCCCGGCCGTAATGTGATGTCGATGGAGACGACCGACTCTGACATCTGGCTGGCTACCACGAGCGGCATTGTCCGTATCGACAAGAAGACGAACATGGCGCACACCTATACGTCGTTCGGTGGTTACTACATAGGCGACTTCCACAGAAATACATCATATCAGACAGCCTCACACATGATATACTACGGAGCCGACAACGGTGTCATCGGATTCAACGCGATGAACCTGAAACAGCAACGGCAGCTGAACAACTCACTGCTATTCACCCGTCTGAAGGTGAACGGCTACGAACGCTACTACGAAGAGGGAAGCGACGATAACGTGCTGGATCAGGCGTTGCAGTTTGCTACGAAGCTGAACGTGCCCTACGACCAGAACACGCTGGATTTTGAGTTCAGTGTGCCTAACTACTCATCGCCTAACCGCATCTTCTACAACTACAAGCTGGAGGGCTACGACAAGAACTGGCACTTGGCAGGTTCGAACCACGAGGCCTACTATTCGAGCCTCCCATCGGGGTCGTACACGCTGACGGTACGTGCGTACTACGAGAACAACGAGAACGCTGTGGTGGAGAAATCGCTGGACATCTACGTGGGCTATCCCTGGTACGCCTCTTGGTGGGCGTGGCTCATCTATCTGGCACTTGCCGCACTGATTGGCTACTATCTCTACATCACCTACAAGGAACGTGAGCGGCAGAAACACCTGCTCGCTCAGGTGAGCCACAACGAACAAATCAAGGAGGCGAAACTGAGGATGTTTGCCAGCATCGCCCACGAGATGAAATCACCGCTGACGATGATTATGTCGCCCCTCAGGCAGCTCATGAGCGAACAAGAAGAGACAGAAAAGGTGAAGACCACCCAGAAAGAAGGGAAGGGTGAAAAAGTGAAAGATGAAAAACTGAAGAAGGATGAGGAACAGCGCCAGAGTCTGTACAAGGTGATGAGCATGAACTGCGACCGCCTGCTGGACATCGTGAAACAGGTGACGGATATCCGTAAGATTGATAGCGGACAATTTGAGCTGCACTTCTCGGAGACCAACTTTGCGTCGTATGCCGACGAGATATTCAAGACGTTCACCGGATATGCCATATCAAAACGCATCTCGTTCGTGATTGAACATGCAAACAACAACGTCAACATCTGGATTGACAAGGTACATTTCGAGAAAATCCTGACCAACCTGCTGTCGAACGCATTCAAGTTCACGCCTGAGGGCGGAAGGGTGATTGTGAGAACACGTAGCATCATCAAGGACGCGAAGGACTGGTTCGAGATTCGCGTGTACAACAGCGGCTCGTCGATTGACCCTCGTGACTTGCCTCATATCTTCGAACGATTCTATCAGGCACGCAACCAGGAGGCGCTCAATACCGGAGGATCTGGAATAGGACTGAACCTGGCAACAGAACTGGTGAACCTGCATCATGGTACGCTCTCCGTGAACAACGTAAACCCTGACGGTGTGGAATTCACGATGCAATTCCCATTGGGACGTACCCACCTCAGTACGGACGAACTGGAGACGAGAGACGAAACAGAGAACGCAGAGCCAACGGTGAAAGAACTGATGGACGTGCCCGATATCGACATAGACGACTCGGAGGAGGAGGACGAGACGGGCGAGAAGAAAGTCCGGACGGTTCTCGTGGTAGATGACGACGCGACCCTGTGTGACTACATCAGAGACATCCTGAAGGAACGCTATAACATCATGATGGCCTACGACGGCAACAGCGCTTGGCAGCAGATCCTGACGCAACGTCCTGACGCAGTCGTAACGGATATACGTATGCCTGTATGCGACGGTATAGAACTGTGTAAACGCATCAGGAGCAACCCAGATACAGACAACCTGCCAATCATTATCCTCACGAGCGAGAGCAGCGACAAAAACATGATATACAGTCTGAACCTCGACGTGGACCACTTCATCAACAAACCGTTCAACCCGCTCATGCTGCAAGGAGCAGTAGCACACAGCATGCGTGTCAGAGAACGAATGATGAGCCGTCTGCGCCGTACGGAAGTGGGATTCGACTACAACGAAACGACGATTGACAATCCGGAAGACAAGATGTTCGGGAAAGTGATTCAGGCCATCAAGGCACATATCGACGACTCGACGTTCGGCGTGAACGAACTGGCCAGCGAGGTGGGTGTGAGTCGCGTACACTTGAACCGTAAGATGAAGGAACGTTATGGCATGTCGCCCGTCAACTTCATCCGGTCATACCGCCTGAAGCAGTCGGCTTACCTGCTTGTCAACAATAAAGTCAGCATTTCGGACGTAGCATACCGCATGGGATTCTCGTCGCACCCATATTTCAGTAACGTATTCCGTGAGTACTTCGGTATGTCACCCAAGGAATTTGTGGCATACTATGCAGATAATGGAAACGATGAAGCGTTGCAGAAAATGCTGGAATGAAGGGATAATGCATAATGCATAATTAGTTCAAAGTTCAAGAGTTCAAAGTCTGTTTAATAGGTTAGTAGGTTAAGAGTTAAGAGTTAAGAAAAATAGACTTTAGATGTTAGCAAGTATCGTCTGTAACTCCTGAACTCCTGAAACTCCTGAACTCCCAAATTAGAGGCTTAGACGCTCGCTTGAATTTTTACATTTTCCTACGGAAGGAAGGGGGTCATGAGGTCCTTGAGTTGCTGCCATTCCAGGAGGAAACCATCGTGTCCATAAAGTGAGGAAATCTCATGGTACTCCACATCGGGAATGAAACGAGCCCACTCTTCCATCTCCTTAGGCGGGAAAAGGAGGTCGGTGCTGATGCTGACCACCATCGTGTGAGCCTTGATAAGTCCAAGCGCCTTCTCCACTCCCCCACGGAAACGTCCCACGTTATGGCTCTCAGCCGAACGTGCTACACTATAGTAGGAATAGGCATCAAACCGCTTCACCAGCTTTTCTCCCTGATAATGCTCATACGAATCGACCCGCTCGGGGAAGATACTATCGACATCACGCTCAGACTGAGTGAGCACGAAACTGTCGTAGGTTCGATAGCTGATGAGTCCTTGTGCCCTCGCACATTTCAGTCCTTGCTTTCCTCCTTTAAGTGAATGCTCCGCCAAGAAGGTAGGATCGGCTTCAAGAGCCATACGCTGAGCAGCCAGGGTGGCTCCACACCATGCGTTCATTCTGGCGCACGTAGCGATATACACAGCATTACGAATCACCTTGGGTTCCATGATGCTCCATTCCAAAGCCTGAAAACCACCAATACTTGCCCCAATCAACAGATCTACCGCAGGAACACCCAGATGTTTACGCACTAATATCGTAGCGTTGATGATGTCACGAACGGTAACAGGCGGGAAAGACAACATATAGGGCTTTCCTGTATGAGGATTGATAGACGAAGGACCGCTCGACCCGTAGCACGAACCCAACATGTTGACGCAACAGACAAAATACTTCTCTGTGTCGATTACATTCGCTGCACCCACCAAGTCGGGCCACCATTCTTCTGCGTCCGAATTAGCGGTGAGTGCATGACAAATCCACACCACTTTCTTATCGGGTGTGTACTCGCCCGATACATGATAGGTAATATCTATTTCTGACAATTCTCCTCCTGCCTCGAACTGAAATGGAGAAGTAACATGCAAGCTTTTTCGTAACATCCTAAATAACGTTCCTTCGTTTGAGGGTGCAAAGGTAGTAAATAATATATAATGTACAATGTAAAATGCATAACAAATACAGACAATCAGCCATATCGTCACAACTTTCAGCCAAATTGACATAATAATTTGCATCATCTCGTTTGGCACAAGCATTTGCATTTATCACAGTGAAAACGAGAAAAAAGAACAAAATGTTTAACAATAAAAAAATAGGAGATTAGATTATGAGACAGATTACAAGAAACAACTATTGGCTTCCTGAGATTTTCAACGACTTCATCGACAACACTTGGATGCCTAAGACAAAAACCACTGCACCAGCTATCAACGTAGCAGAAAGCGAGAAGGAGTACATCGTGGAAATGGCTGCACCAGGCATGGCAAAAGAGGACTTTAACATCCAAATCAACGAAGACAACGACCTTGTCATCAAGATGGAGAAGAAGAACGAGGCCAACGAAGACAAGAAGGCTGCTACCACTCGCTACCTGCGTCGCGAATTCTCATACTGCAAGTTCATGCAGACCCTGATTCTGCCTGAGGATGTAGATAAGAAGAAGATTGCAGCAAAAGTGGAGAATGGTATACTGACCGTCACCCTGCCGAAAATCAAAGCGAAAGAAGAGGCAAAGGTATCACAGCAGATTACCGTCAGCTAACACAACACATGACCACATAAATAACATAAAAAGCCGGAAGCAATGCTTTCGGCTTTTATGATGCATTCTTGCGTAAAGGCTACAGAATCTTGGTTGTCCCTTGCTGCTCTGGCAACTCCTGATTCTGTGAGAGGGCTCTTGCGGGTAGCCAGATACTGAATCGGCTACCTCTTCCGACGATACTGCCTACGCTGATATGTCCCTGCATGGCTTCGGCCAGGCTACGACAGATATTGAGTCCCACTCCGACACCCTCAGACGTTTCCTCACCCTTCCAGAAGAGATCGAACAACCTGTCTTTTGCTTCAGCTGGAATACCGATTCCTGTATCCTCGACGAAAAACTCGCACTCATGGCTGTCAAGATAATAACGCCAGCCAATCTCAATAGATCCCTCGCGTGTGAATTTGATGGCATTGAGCATGAACTGAGTCATCACATTACGGAGTCGGTCGAAATCGGCCTGAGCATATACTCTTGAGCGTCCGGAAACGAGGACAAAGTTAAGATGTGACGGAACTTTGGGTGCCATTTCGTTATAGAACCCAGTCAAGAACTCGCCGGCATCTTTCTCGGTAATCATATAGCGCAGACGTCCAGACTCGATTTTCGAGAAAAGGAGGATGTCACCCAAGCTTTGAGAAACGGCCTCACTACTTTCCTGCATTTCGGTCACGACCTTTTCACGCTCCGCTTTCGAGAGCTTTTCGTTGATGAGCCTGTCACAAGCGTTACACATCACATCCAGCGGTTTCTTCATCTCGTTGCTGAGGTTATTGAAGAAGGCCTCCTTACGGCTTGCCTCCCGACTGTTTCGTGTAGCACTATCGAGACGTTCCTTCAGTTTGATGGCCTCTTGCTTGTTGATAATCAAACCAATAACGTCCGAAGAGGTAATATCATAGCGGAATTCCCACCACTGATACTTGTCATCATCCTTTGGAGCACAATAGATCAGGAAACTATATGATCCAGGTTTGTCAAGACTGTCACGCACCTTTTCTATCTCCTTCTTACTCTTAGGATGGGCTAATGAGATATATTTCTTGATATCATCGACTGTCTCAATAGGCATATTCTCTATACTGTTGAGACACAATCGGCTGATGTTGCGCGAACGTCCTATCACCTCCAGCTTCTCCTCCTGCAAACGCCCACGCATTCTGACGAAGATGACCCAAAGACCGAACAGAATCAACAATATGAGCAAGATGGCAGCAACCACCAAAACCACATACAGAGTCGGGTGTTCGATTTCGAACGGCGCGTTTACAATGCGGAATTTATCAATATAATCATCGTATTTCATTCCCATTTTCTGCATGGCATCGTAGTCCATCCAGAAATACTTCTTATGGGCCTGTCCACCTATGCTACGCGGATTGGCACCATTGAAGATACGAGCCGTAGAGAGACCACAATCGTGTGCAATGGTACTATAGCTTGCGAAATAACCAGCCAGATAACTACCCATTCCGTCTGCGAAATCAGTCGTGATGGCTGTGTACTGAGGCAGATTGGATTTATTGGCAATCGCATCACAATAGACATCTTTCTTCACGACAAGCGAAGGATACTTGCTCGATTGTTTAAAGAACGAACGCATCAGCTCCCTACGTCTCAAGATGGTATCGTTAGGATTACGGGTATCGTACCAGCCATAATCGATTCTCTGAGTAGTGACCACGATACTGTCTTTGTATTTTCCTGCGAGCTGCTGATCGCTGATGACGCCCAGCGCTCCATCGAAATTCCGGACAAAGGGAGGACGACTGATGGCCTCGTTCAGTTCACGACGTATGAGAACATCGTAAATATAATTATCAAGTTCAATCTGCACTTGGTTTTTGCCCGATAACTCGTATGCAAGCTTGATATTTTCGTAGAAATCAATCTTGTTGGTCCACATACAGATGTTGGTCGTACCTTTCAGATTTATCTCCTCGGGGAAGGAAATAGAACCAAGCACGATTGGTGTCCTCTTCACATTCAGGAACTTATCGGATGTGTCGGCGAGCAGAATACGTGCCGAACGGTCGTCCTCAGTGATGATGACATCTGGCTTCCATTGTGCCTTACTCAATGTGTCGTTCAACTGATGCAAGACATTGAAGGCAGCATCGGGCGAATACTCAAGATCCATGTATAAGACCCTGCAATCGGTGACATAGCCGCTGAGTTCGATGGTTTGCTGTATTTCCTTGATGAATGGTGGATACTGGCTATGCTGACTGTCGTTGGTGAGGATGATAAGGACATGCTTACGCTGTGTTGGCTGGTTGCGACACGCCTGGATTGCTCCCAGCAGGAGTGCTGTGAGGATGAGGGGGGTGATGTATGTGATGTGTTTTCTCATTGGTTATACTTGCATTTTATCTTTCTCTTCCAATTGTTCGACGATGGTTGCATCGACTCGTTTGAGTGTGAACCAGAAGGTGCTGCCTACGCCTTCCTGGCTTTCTGCACCGATTTCTCCATTTTCCTTTTCGATGACTGCCTTCGCATCGGAGAGTCCCTGTCCCTGTCCTTTATCGTAGTCGAAGACCTGGAAATGGCTTTCGAAGACTCGTTGGAGATTTTCCTGGCTGACTCCGATGCCTGTATCCTTGCAATAGAACTTGACGAGGTCGAGTTGGGGCATGAGTGTGTATCCGATTTCGATATATCCTGTTACGGTGTACTTGATGGCATTGCTGATGAATGCATTCATGACGGTACGTGTGTAGGCTGGTGCCATCATGACGAAGGCATCGTGGGTGTCGCACGTGAGTCGCAACTGAAGGTGGGAGGGTATGATGAGTTGGCTGGCCTGATAGATGGATGTGAGGAAATCGCGAGCGGGTGTGGCTATGAGTTGCAGGTTGATGTCTCGGATTTCGAGCCGTGACTCGTGGAGCTTGTCGTCGATTGCCTTGATGATGCCGTCTGCACTTTCCTTGAGCTGCCGGTTGAAGTCTTTCAGCTCGTCGTTGGTGAACTGCATCTCGCTGCCTGCAGCAATGAGCTGCGAGAATCCCAACACTCCATTCAGGGGGTTTCGGAGGCTCTGACTCATTTCGCTGAGGAACGACTGTCGGAGCACGCTTTCGTTTGCGATGGTGTTCAGGCGGCCGATATTCTCTTCTTCCTCGACTTCCTCGTCGCAGATGACGGCTGTACCGTTGAGCTGACGCTTACGGCTTGACTCGTGGGTGGAATTGAAGCGGAATTCAATCCAATGAACTTCGTCGGGGGTCAGCTGCAGGTGTATGCGTACCTTGTTGGAGCCGGTCTCGTCGCCATACTCGGTGATGAGTTTCCAGGAATAGGTGCTATCCTTCAAAACCATCTTGCCGAAGTCGGCAAGAGGCATCTCCTGTGGCAGACCGTACTTATCGGCAAATCCCTTTTGCAAACGGATGTAGCCGTTATCGATGAACCAATATATCAGGTTCTGGGAATGAATCAACATGAGTCGTCGTATTTTCTCGCGTCGCATGATGGTTGTCATCATACGTTCGTTCTGCGACTTATAGTTCATGACATAGTAGCCGAGATAGCCGATAAGACCCAGCACCATCAATGCGAGGACTGAAACGATAATCCAGAAGAGGAACGGATGACGTACCTTAAACGGTGCATTGAGGATGGTGAAACTATCACGATAGTCATCATAGTCCATCGGTGTAGCTGTCCATTTGGTCATCGCATTATAATCCATGTAGTAGTCTGCGTGATGAATCTTAACGGGGAGACTCTGCGGGTTGGTTCCATGCAGGATCTGTACGGCATAATCGACGACATCATCGACCTGTGTCTGCATGAGAGAGAAATATCCACCCAGCAAACGCACCTCTTCGGGGTTGTTGAAATGTGCACGTATGGCCGTAAACTGGGGATGCTCTGAGTGACGCAGGAAACTGGTGCTGAAGATATCGTTCTTGACCTGTAGGAGCCAATTGCCTTTCAGGGTACGCAACAATCCGCGCAACAGGGCACGCTCCTTGCCGAAAGTCATCAATGAAGAATCGTTCTCATCGAAGTAGGTATTGGTCTCGGGCTCGGCAGAAGAGATGAAACTTACCACAATCTTATCAGGATACTGTTTCGCCAAGGACTTCGCATCCAAGCTGTTCACATGGAAATCAGAGTTGTCGACAAACCTGCCATCCCGGATCTGGCGCTTCAAATCGCTCTGCAATTGGGAATCGCTCTCGAAGTGATCAAGTTCTATCAAGACATTGTGGCTACCGGTAATCTGGTTGACGATTTCCAGATTGCGCTTGAGGTCGATCTCGTCCACAAATCCAGTCATGTTCTTATGGCGAGCCAAAGCATCCCGATTGAGGTTGTTGACACCCGCGAATACAACCGGTATCTTATCGAAGACAGCCCTCTTTGCCGCCTCAACCTCAGGAGACAAGCGGCTGACATCGTTGATGATCATATTTGTCATACCGTCTCCGTCAACAATAATCAAGTTCGGGTTGAACTTTTTCACTCTTTCCAAATGGCCCAAACCATCATCGATCACGTTTTGCGGGGTCGAGTGAATATAGTCGGCATAGAAGTGGAAAATCTGGGCGTTGATTCCTTCGTCCTGGAACCGCTCTGCCATATACTGCTGATATGGAGCGCCATCCTCTCCGATGCTATCGTTTGAGTGAATCACAAGAATGCGATAATCGGCACCTTCACCAGCGCCTTTACCGCACCCAATCAACAGAAAGGCTGTAGCAATAACGAATAATATGTATTTCATGAATTTCATGCTGACTCAATCACTTTAAATGTAATCATAAAACGGCTTCCGAGCTCTTTTTCGCTCATCACGGTTAACTTTCCTCCCATTGCTTCGATATAGGTCTTAGCAAGAGCAAGTCCGATACCTACTCCAGGAACAAAGGTGTCTTTCTTCCAGAACATATCATAGATGAGTGGCAGGTCTTCCTCAGAAATACCGATTCCCGTGTCTTCGACAAACAACTCCACATTTCCATGATCCAGATTGTACTCCCACCCCAGAGCGACATTACCTTGCGGTGTGAACTTAAATGCATTATCGACCAGCTGGCACAATGATTCCTTCAACCTACCACGGTCGGCCTTCACAAAGACATCGGAACGTCCCTTCATCAGCAGGAACTTCAATCCCTGTTTTTCGAAACGAGCCGTATTCTCGGCATAGACCTCTTCAACCAACTCGCCGACATTGATGAGTTCTTTTTCGTAGACCACCTCGTTTGCGACGGCACGTGAGTATCCGTCCATGTCGTCCACAATCTTTTCAAGCAACTCATTATTCGACTCGATACCCTGAACAATCTGTGTGCGTTCCTGCTCGCTCATCTCATTTCCCATCATCTTAATCACATCGCAGAAGCCCACGATTGAATTAAGAGGAGTACGTATCTCATGGGCCATCGTCCAGAGGAATCCTTCCGTGCGCTTGGTCTCGTCGGCAATCTTCTGAATCTGCTTCATCTCATTAGCATAGTTCACATCATCATTCACGTTGAGCAGATACCCCTCGATATTAAACCCAACAGAGGTGTTGTAATTAACCTGATAACGTAAATTCCACCATGCCATATTCTTCTCTTCGTCCATCGCTGCCCTGATTCTGTAGGAATGGGTATGCGTACCCGTCTCACCCAAAGAATGGTTGATGTCCTCCTTACATCTTTCCTGATCAGGTCCCATACTATCCAACACGCGCTCCAAGCCTTTCAAACTGGAAATATAGAAGTTACCTGAGGCATCAATCGCCAACTGGTTCATTTCCCTTTCCTCATCGAGCATGGCCGACAAGTTACGGATTGAATCCTTACGGTTCTTCAACCAGATGAGCGTAATCGTTAAAATGATAAGGGTTATCCAGAGGAAGTTTCCAACCGTCACAATACTATAAAGCAACGGATTCGTCACCTTCATCGGAGCATTGTCGATGATGAACTCATCCTTATAATCACTGTATTTCATGCCCAGCTTATCCATCGCTACATAATCCATGTAGGCATTCTGGATATGCATGCTCTTTGTAGGCATCGTTTTTCCCTCATAAACACCAACAGCCAACTTGACCATATCCTTGGCCATTGATGGATAACCGGCAAAGTAACCCGCCAAATAAGAACCTCTGCCATCCTTGAACAACTCATGACAGGTGGTAAACTGTGGTCGATAGGTCTTTGAAGCAATGGCCTCGCTCCACACATCCTTCTTTGGAACAAGTACGGGATATCTCCAGGCATTCTGATACATATTGTCCAACAGCGCCTGACGATTCATGGAATTAGGAGTAATCAGCGAATCGGTCTCAACATTGTCGGCAGAAGAGGTGTACACACCAGTACTCTCTTCATTCCATTCAGCAGAATAGAAATAAATAGATAAGGTATCGTTACAATGAATCACAGGATTCAATCGGCCTTGAACATAGCCTACACTGTCTTTCTTTACGGCATAAGGCGATGTACCCACCTGATGGTTGATTTGGGCATAAATCAATGAATCCTCGTGGTAATTGTCCAACTCTATGGCTACAATCCTGTTGTGTGTCAGTCGGTTGATGATATCCAGATTCCTGCGTATATTCATCTGCTCATAGATGACATACGTGTTCTTACGTTTAACAAAAGAAGGTATTTTGTAGAAACGAATACCGCCATATACAATTGGCACCTCTTTACTCCAGGAAAGGGTTGATTGGTTGTCGGGCCTGTTCCATTGGAACAAGGTACGGTCGCCCTCTGCAAGAATCACATTGGGAGTCCAGTTTCGCCTTTCAAGCGAATCGCGCATTTCAGCCAACACCTGGTGACTATCCAAATTGGCCTGATCCTCCAGATTCATGTAATAGTTCACGATTGTAGGCTCATAACCATGATTCCTGAATTCGTCAATGATGGCATCATCGAATGCATCATACGTCACTAAATCTTCATTATACTGATGCACAACCAGCACCCTTATCGGAGTACTTGGTTTACATCCATACAACAATCCGATAATGCCCACCAGCACCATCACTCTCTGCAATATGTAGAAATTCTTCTTCAATTTTCTTTCTTCAATTAGTCAATACTACAATCCCGGTTTATTTTAAATGGAGTCGTTCGTTTCCGGCTCTTGCTCAGGAGTTACGGGAGCTGTGTCCACAATCGGCTGAACTTCAGCAACTAACGCATCGATGTTTGCAATCAACTCTGTTGCACCTTGATGCAGTTCTTGGTTGAACTGTTCCTGTTGCTCTGCAGTCTGTTGCTCTGTGTTCGAAATGATTTCACGTGCATTCTTCAAGACTGTCTGCAACGGTTCTTGCAGAATATGTCGGAAATTGGCAAGGAACTTCTCCTTCAATTCTACTTCCTTCGCATCTTTTACGGCATCCCTCAACTGCTGCTGCTGACTCATCACCTCATCGGCACTGATAATCAGTCCGCTCAACTCCCAACGGAAGCTGGCCTCTGTCGTCACATTATATATAAAATCATACCAATGCCAGCCCGAACCTGGTTGGAACTCCATCTGCAGTCGAACTCGACGACGGCCTAAGTCGGTTCGGAAATTCTTCAGTTTGTTCCATTCGGTCAAGTAATCGGGATGGATATGCTTCTCGAATTCCGTGAACTTCATTTTGCGTTTGATTCCATGTTGCTTGGAGAAATCGTTCGTAAACTGCACGGTATTATGCGTAAACTTCCAAACGGCAGAATCTGCATCTGACAGGATGTTGCGACGGAAGTTCAACGCCTCGTCCATTTCCTCTGCGAGCTGCTCACGATAAGCCTTGAGTCGTCTGTTGACGATTTTCACCAACCAAGAACCGATAACGATAGCGGCAATAAGGAACAGAACCACACCGACAATCCAGTATCTGCGGCTCTTCATGTAGAAGGGCGAGTTGACGATATTATACTCTTCGCCCCATCCTTCCACGAGGACTTCCCTGAGGCCTGTAAACATATCCAGATGGCGTGATTCCTTATTGAATCTACCAATCGCATTATGGTCAATCAGATGTTGCTTGGAATGCAACGAAACAGGCATGACGTCCGGTTGCTGTCCATCCTCCAAGATGGCCGCAGCATACTGTATCTGCTCGAACACCTGGGTATGGAGGTCTGTAAAGTAGCCACCGATGATGACTGGATCATCCGGATTGTTAAACTGTTCGCGGATACAGGTGAACATCGGTCGTCTGCCACGTGTCTGCAAGGTGTTGCTGTAGACATCATACTTCACTTGCAGGAACGTATAATCCTGTGCGTTTCTCATCAGGTTCTTCATCGTCTCGATTGTTTTCTCCTTTCGCGAAGGATCAATAAACAACAAAGGATTCTGACATGATACCATCATCACACATATCTTATCCTTGGTTGCCTTCTCGTATTCGGGCGAACCTAACTCCAAATGGAAATCGCTGTTATCAATAAACTTCGGATTCTCATCCAAATCCTCTTTAATCAGTTCACGCAGGAAACTGTCATGTTCATAGTTATCCAATTCTATGATGATTGTCCTTACGTCCGTCAAATCGGCAATCATCTCACAAGTCTTGGTAACCTCTATTCTGTCCACGAATCCCGTGAGATTCATGTAATCCTGCAACACTTCTATATCCAGGCGGTTGATACCCGCAAAGACAACAGGCAGTTCTCGGAACACTTCATCGTGCTTGCATTTCAACATCCATTGCAAAGCAGGGTCATCATTGATTAATATCAGTTCAGGCTTCCACACTTTAAAGGAATCAGCATACGCAGGCCAAAGTGTTTTGTCAAAGTCTTCGGGAGTATGGCAGAGCATATCCATATAAATATGGTGTACGTTCGCATACATGTTATAGAACTCCAATGCTTCGTCCATCTCCTCAGAAAATGGTTCACCCTCTTCTCCTTGGTTTGACCATGAGTGAAAGACCACGATGCTGTGCATCTTACTCACGTATTTTCTATCGTCTTCACATCCGCTGAGGACAATGGCCATCAACGCGACCGCTACAATAATCCACCTATTATTTATATGCAATACTCTCATCTTAAATTATCAATTCACTTGCAAAAATAGTAATTTTATGTGATTCAACAATTGTTTTTTTCAAAAAAGAATGGGTTTTTGTTTGTAATCCTGTAGAAAAGTACTATTTTTGCATCGGCGTTTATGCATAAACAGCCTAAAATTCATTAACCCATAAAACAAAAGCATTATGAAGAGAATTATTGTAATGGTTGCTGTAACAATCGCAATTTCTGCAACTTACTGCGCATGCAATGGTAGCACATCTGCCAACACGGATCAAGACTCTACTTCAACAGATGTGGAGGCAATCGTAGATGAGGACCTCAACGAGCTGATGGGTGAAATCACAGCTGACGTCGAGGCAAAAGACGCTCCTGCTCTCCAGAGTTCTATCGAAGCATTTAAGGCTCGCATCCAAGCATTGATCAATGCAGGCAACGTTGAAGTTGCACAGAAGTACTTAGAGTCCCTCCAGGAGTTTCTTGTGACCAACAAGGAAGAAGTTGAAGCAGTCAGTTCCACTGTTGCAGAATCAGCTGATGCATCTATCGCTGACCTCATCCAGAAAATGGCAGCTCTGCCTTTGGATGTAGCAGAGAACGCAACAGAGGCAGCAGAAGGAGTTGTCGATGCAGCAGCATCTGCAGCCGAAGCCGCAAAGACAGATGTTGAGAACAAAGCAAACGAAGCAGTAGAGACACAGAAGCAGAAAGCAAACGAGGCAATCGATGCTCAGAAGCAAAAGGCTAACGAAGCCATCGATAAAGCAGCCGATGACGTAAAGAAATCGCTCGGTCTCTAACCGATTTTACTATCTGTTTACAACAAAAGGGAGGAGTTCAGTTCGGACCTTCCCTTTTTGTTTTATTGCCTTTTCATCATACAATTTGAGGATTTTCACCAACTAATTTAACTTTTTTTGCAACTTTTTTGCATTTTGTCTTGCAAATACATCTTTTTATTTCTAAATTTGCACCCAAAGTTGCAATTACTACTAAACAATATAAACAACCTTACTTAAAAACAACTGCTTATGAAGACTTACAGACACCTTCTATCGTTCTGTGCCACCATCGCGCTGGCACTGATGCTGACGGCTTGTGGTCCATCTACCCCTCAGGAAAAAGTGGTAAAGAGTTTCAACGACGCCATCGAACGTGTTGACAACGCCAAATCTCAGAATGCGCTGAAAACAGCCTCTCAGCTGCTGATTGGCGACATCAACAAATCTCTCAAAGGCCTTGATCCTGTTCAACAGAACAAAATCATGACTTCGAAAGAAGTGACCAGAGTCGAAAAGGTCTATAACAAAAAGTTGATGGAAAAGCGTAAAAGCCTACGCTAATCGTTTTTCACCTTTACTAAAGCTGTGACGGTAAAAGTGATCAGGCAAAACGCCATCACTATCAGGAAGAAAGTCTGATAGCCCACATTCTCGGATATCAGTCCAGATACCATTCCAGGCAACATCACACCGCCCAGATACTGTCCTGCCGTACAGATAGCAAATACTGCCGTGCTGCGTTCGCCTCGTGAGAACGTAACAAGGAAGAGTGTGTATGCAGCAAATCCCAAACCATAACCAATCTGCTCAATGCAGACACAGGTTCCTGTCAGCCATAATTGGTCTGTAGGGAAATAACTCAGGTACACATAGACCAAATCAGGTAAAGTGATACACAGCACAAGTGGCCACAGGCATCGTTTCAGTCCCCATTTCGACACAGCCCAACCACCTACGATTCCTCCAGCCAAGAGTCCTATCACACCCAGCGTTCCGTAGATCAGTCCGAAATCCACGTTACTCATACCCAGTCCGCCTTCTGCCACATCACGAGTGAGGAACAGCGGCACAACCTTCGTCAACAGTCCTTCAGGCAAACGGAACAACAGGATAAACAACAAAGCGGTGATGACATGGGGCTTTGTGGCAAACACCTTCAATGTATTCCAGAACTCTATCAGTTGCGTCTTCAGGTTGAAGTCATCGTGCAGTGATGCTTCCACCTTGGGTAACGCAAAACTATGATAGATGCCGAGCAACACCATCAGTATGCCTAAAATCAGGAACACCACCATCCATGATGCAGATGCTGACTGAAATGCCGACCCCAGCTTTCCGTCCTGCAGATAACCGGCCAGCAACACCAATCCTCCCTGTCCTATCACCATTCCTATTCGATAGAAGGTATTTCTCACGCCCACATACAGCTCCTGATCCTTCTCCTTCAAGCCGATGATATAGAACCCGTCAGCTGACACATCATGTGTGGCACTCGCAAATGCGATAAGCATGAAGATGGCCAGCGAGCCCTGCAACCAGTAGGCAGTAGGAATCGTGAAAGCCACCATCGCCAAAGCGATTCCTAAGACGAACTGCATCGACAGAATCCACCAGCGTTTGGTTTTGAAGTTGTCGATAAACGGACTCCACAGAGGTTTCACCACCCAAGGCAGACCCAGCCAACCTGTATAGACGGTTATCTGCCCGTCCGTCAGTCCGAAGTCCTTGAACATGATGACCGATATCAGCATCACAGCTGAAAAAGGAAGCGATTCGCCTAAATAAAGTGTTGGTACCCAAGCGAATGGTTTATGTAGTGTTTCTAATCTCATATAAATTGCTTAATTTTATCAAAATACCAAAGATGTTTAAATCAGCAGTCATTCGTCTGTAACTCCTGTACTCCTGCCACTCCTGTCACTCCTCCTCTTGCGTCTTAAAAGCTCCCTCCTTTCAAGGAGGGCTGGGGTGGATCTTTTATTCAACCATCAACGCAGATGCCAGATACGAGCCTGGATAGTAGTGTTGGAGTATCTGCTTATAACTATAGCCTTGCTCGCCCATCACAGCCGCACCAATCTGACAGAGTCCGACTCCATGTCCCCACCCTGCTCCGTGCAACACGAAATGGTCGTAATGCTTGTCCACCACAAAGGCTGACGAGAAGAGGTGGCTGTCTGAGAGCACACGTCGTATCTCCAGTTCCTTTCCGATGATATAACTTTTCTTAGTTCCGACAATCTGAAGCCGGTAGATTCGTCCTGACTTCCCTCTTGCGAGCGGAATGAGGTCGAGCACCTCACCCACATCTTCCTTCAGGTTGTGGGCTACGAGCCGACTCAGCTCCTCTGGGGTGTACTCAACAGCCCATCGATAGAAATCGTCTGTTTCTTGGTCGTAGTTATTGAGTATCAGCGACAATATCTTCTTGTTCTGCGTGTTGCAGAAGGCATCTGGAGTACTCATAATCCACTTACGGGCATTCTCCTCGTTTGTCAGGTCGGGCATGCCAGCCTCGTCTGCCCCGTCACGCACAGCTTTCAGATAGGGCTTGTCGACATCTTCCCAGCACGTACCGAACTCTTCCGACACACCTCCGCAGCATTTCGAGAATCTGGCGTCACAAATCTGTCCCTGATGATACAGCACGATGCCCCTTGTGGCATCCACAGCCTGTTTCACCTGCTGACTCGTTGCTTTCGTGATTCCCTGATAGCGCTGACAATGGTCGTCTGCACAGACATCATACAACGTATGGTCTTCACGGTCGTACCATCTTACCAATTCTGCGTCTGTCTTTCGAAACGAGAAGAAGGCATCACGCTCCTCCTGCTCGGCTTTCCTACGTTTCTCTATCTGTGCCATCAACCAGCTACGCGAAATCACGGCATGTGCCTTCAGGAACTCCAACGATGCTGTGGCTTTCATCTCCGACGAGATCACACTTTCCAGATATTCTTCTACGGGTAGGATATTGAGTGCACAGAGTTGTCCCTCATCCACAATGAACTGCAGCAATCCCTTGAAGGTCTGCGTTTCTTTCCGCTCCCAATGAAAATCCTTTCCGATGGTCACTTCATAAAGCGAAAACGAAACATCATCGCTCTGTGGTTTGAAAGTCAGACGCTGATACACGTTCCCGTTCCAGAGAATGCCTCCATCCTCGTACGCTACGTCCTGCGCCCCCTCGACCGTCTCCCCCTTGGCCACATAGCTGCCATTGAGCGTGAGACGTATCTTCTGGGCATGTACGATTCCTACTTTCACTTCAGGTTCCATCATACGCCACATTCCTTTATGATGTCCGTTGCAATCTCAGCTGTGATGCGGTTAAAGTCTTCTGCTCTGGGCACAATCATCAGTCCTGCCATATCCAGCGCACCTGGACTCACCAGCATCTGTTCATCTCCCTTGGCCTCATAACATGCCGGACGGTGCTTCGTGCGAGGAATGACAAGCGTTACAAACTCATCAGCCTCTTTCCACGTCAGGACGTTCATGCGCGGTTCCAGTTCATCGCGTTCGATGGGTAAACCATCATACACTTCGTTAAAACGTTCCACCATCTCCTGCTTCGTCTTAGCACGGATTTCATAGTGCTTGCTTAGGCAAGTTGTCGGTAACTGTTCCTTCGGACCTGCCTGGAAATGCATGTGATCAGGAGCGGAGGCACCACAAAGCGGACCGTTATAGAACACAAACAGTTCGTCGAGCCTCTCAGCGAAGTCGAGCATATCCGCATAATAAGGCCGTATCTGCTGCAGCTGATGCTGACGCAATGCAATGGTGAAATGACGCTTCAGAATTGGGAAGGGGTTGATCAGCAGTTGGAATCGTTCGTTCATCGCCAACCCATATTGTTCTGCCGGACGGTTCATGTCGCACAGGAAACAAGGGCGATGGCGGATGCTGTCCTTGTCAATCTTTGCACCCGTCGAAACAATTCTGGCAGGATTATGCTGAATCGTCAGCATCTTGCCATCTACAGCAAAGGTCTTCGTCTGCACCACAAGGTTACGATAGCGCTCCTCCACATCTTCCCAAGCAGCCAGCTGACGTTCAAAGAACAAGTTCACGTCCTCTTGCGTGGCCCTACCCTTCCAATACTGGTTCATCTGCTGACGCGTGGTGATTTCCAACGAGCGGAGCATATCCTTATAATAGTTGTTCTGGTTCACCCGTTCAGGCGAGAGGGCGGCATCCGAGTTGCCTTCCCAGCGGCGGCAAAGATACACCACGTCGAATATCCTACCTATTTTATATTTACGCGAGAAAGCCAATCCCAACGCATAGTCTTCACCATAACTGGTGTTTGGCACCCCTATCTGTCGCAGCAGCGGAGTATAGAAAGCTCGTGGAGCACCTAAGCCATTGATACGCAACGCATTATTCCGTCCATTCTCATCCGTCCATTCCTTGTGGTCGATGGTGCCAGGTGGAAGGGTTCGCAAATTGAAGTCACACATACGATACGAACCTATCACCATCGCACAATGTTCGTTGTAGAACTTATCGACAATCATCTGCAAGGTCGATTCTCTCGAATACAGGTCGTCCGAATCCAACTGGATGGCAAACCGTCCGCAGCGCTTGTCCTGAATGGCCAGGTTCCAACAGCCGCCGATTCCCAGGTCATCACGTTCAGGGACGATATGTACAACACGCGGGTCGTAGTTCGCCAATCGCTCCACAATCTGAGTCGTTCCGTCCGTTGAGTGATTGTCCACCACGATGATGTTATAGTCAAACGTCGTCTTCTGCGACATCGCCGACATGATGGCATCCTCCACCGTCCTTGCCCTGTTCTTCACAGGGATAATCACAGAAGCCTCCGTTGGGAACGAACCGCCTCCTACAGCCAGATCCGTCACATCCTCAGCTGCCACATAGGCGTCAATCTGCTTCAGATGCTCCGTACACACCTGCTCCATCTCAATCTGCACCTCACGGTTGCGAGGGTCTACATAGTCAAACTGCTTGTCGCCACTCTTCCTCAGATCCGTCTCGTCCTCTGTAAAGAGATATTCGTTGATATAATAGATAGGCTCCGTCTGACGACTCACGAACAAGGTCAGCTCATACATCCCCGCAGCCTTCCATTGGTTCTCTCGATACTGCTCCTCACATGCCTTTAGCAGCGAAGTCTTCACAAACCGCAACGAGCCGAAGTCAAAGTCATTACGCACACTACCCTTCTGGTACACAATCACAGGTGCCTTGGTCAGCTTCCCCTCTTTCATCGCATAATGGTCGCTGTACAACATACCAGCATTCATCGTCTCTGCAATCTGCAACACACGGTCCACTGCGCCATACCCCACCTTGATAGGCAGGAACTTACCATAGATGGCCACATAGTCCGACTTCGCCACCAGCGCCATCTGACGCATCGTAGCCGAACTCTCCAAGGTATCTACAAACAACATGCTGCAGCCCTCAATCTGAGGCAACGAAGCATCATGAGCCAACAAGAAAATCTGTTTTACATTGTCCGATGCCTTGAACTGCTCCACATTCCGCTTCACCGTATCGACATCGTTATAAGGAATAAAACAATCTATCGTCTTCATCCGTTCATATTTTTCAATCGTGGCAAAGGTACAAAATAATTGATAATTGACAATTGATAAATGACAATTTTCATATCGATTCTCTTAATTTTTCAGTCAAATCTTCATTTTATTATGCATTATGCATTATAAATTATGAATTATTTATTATCTTTGCGACGGTAATTATGACTAACTTAGTTTTTAACCAGAGGTAAGAGGTCAGAAGTAAGGGGTAAGAGGACACCAGTAAAACACTTCTCTCACCTCTCTCCACTCACCTCTCACCACTATACATTTTACATTTTTATGAACTTATACATTCGATATTTTGAGCAAGATGCATTAGCAACCACGATGGACGAGGTCGTGG
The DNA here is from genome assembly GCA_017616445.1 of Bacteroidaceae bacterium. GTDB lineage: Bacteria > Bacteroidota > Bacteroidia > Bacteroidales > Bacteroidaceae > Colivivens. Next base: position 3,436 of record JAFZYE010000032.1, on the reverse strand, counting down.
CATTTCTTGAAACAGTGAAAGACCTGAAGCTTACCGGCGATGTCATCAATCGCGTGAACAGCTTCTACACCTCCAACAACCAATACCCCTACCGCCTCAAGGTAGGCTATTCCAACTACATCCTCTTCCTGAAGACCGAGGCCAACACCCTCGAAGAGTTCAAGGAGATGGAGCGCATCCGTAATGAGCAGAAAGCATCAGGGACCTACATTCCAGAGAAGAAGAAGTCCGTACTCGAACTCATGGCCGAAGAGAATCCAGGATGGTACGATGCCGTACTCGTGTTCAAACGCGTGGTACCCATCAAGGACACCAACAAGTTCCAGTATCTCGACACACGCTTCCATGCAAAGCTCAAGGCACAAAGCGCCCTCGACTGCTACGAGCGTATCGTCAACCACCTGCGCAACCGTCAGGATGTCGACCCCCGCAGCCAGTATCCGTCAGCCAAGAGTTCCAATTTCGAATACACCTTCCTGGGCGACAACCCCAACGACTAACGATTTTTTTTGCAAAAATCCTTGCTTTTCTGCAAATAATTTCGTATCTTTGTAGTCAGAAAGATAAAAGACGTTAGACCTTAGACGCTAGACTTTAGTCTTAAGCTCTCCCCTTTCAAGGGGAGCGGGGAGAGGATCTTCTTCGTCTTTTGGCGCCCGCCGCAAGATATTCGCACGCCCGCTGCAAGATATTGCCCCGCCCGCTGCAAGATATTCGCACGGGCGGGGCAAACTTGTTACACATAGTATCTCTCCTTTTTCTACCTAATAGTTTTTCCTGTTACACCTAGGTTTCTTCCCTTTAGCCTCTAAGTGCCTAAACCAAAAGGGAGCGAAATAACCCAGAAAGGGTTACCCTTCTAATCATACTCCTCCACCGCTTTGCGGTTCCCCTCCGCAAGACCCCCTCTAACTCCCCCTCTATGGGGAGAACATGGGGAGGAGCTGAGGGGATGTAAGATGTAAGATGTAAAATGTAAAATGTTGAATGTAAAAATGAAAAAATTGAAATAAGGAGTGGCAGGAGTGGCTGGAGTTCAGGAGTTACAGACGATACTTGCTAAGGTCTAAAGTCTAAGGTCTAAAGTCTAGAGTCTAAAGTCTAGAGTTTAGAGTCTAATAACCGCTTGCGGACGAGTTCCACGAATTCATAGTTTTTGAGGCCCCACCCTGGCTGGGCAAGGAGGGATGCTGGAGACTGACTGACGAAACGTTCGAAGACGAGATCGGGGCGTGAGTGGTGGATGAACTCCACGACGAGGTCGGCATACTCCTCTGGGGTGAAGCGCAGGAAATCCTCTGGGTGTGCGGCATATTCGTCTGCCATGCGAGTGCCCTTGATGAGCTGCAGTTGATGGAGCTTGAGTGTGGTGAGGGGTAGCTGCGAGAGGACTTCGGCCTCATGAATCATCTCCTCACGGCTCTCGCCTGGGAGCCCAAGGATGATGTGTCCTCCAACTCGGATGCCTCGTGCTGCTGTCGCCTCGATGGCTTGACGGGTACATGCATAATCATGACCACGATTGATACGTTGCAGAGTGCGGTCGTAGATGCTCTCAATGCCATACTCTACGATGAGGAAGGTGCGACGATTGAGTTCCGTGAGGTAGTCCAAGAGGGCATCGGGCATGCAGTCAGGACGAGTTCCGATGACCAATCCCACCACATCGTCCACACGGAGGGCTTCCTCGTATTTGCGTTTCAACTCATCAAGTTCGCCATAGGTATTGGTATAGGCCTGGAAGTAGGCAAGATATTTCATCTCAGGGTATTTGCGTGCAAAGAACAGCTTGCCTTCCTCTAACTGCTGACGGACGGACTTATCGGTCTGGCAATAGTCGGGATTGAAGGTCTGGTTGTTGCAATAGGTACATCCACCCGTCCCTACTCGTCCGTCACGATTGGGGCAGGTGAAGCCTGCATTGATGGATATCTTCTGAGCCTTGAATCCCAACTGGCCTGTGAGCCAAGTTCCAAAATCGTTATACATATAGCCCCTCTCTAACTCCCCCCGAATAGGGGGAGGACTTTTAACTATTCACTTTTCACTATTAACTCGTTCCACTGACTATAAACTTTAAACTATAAACTTTCAACTTGTTTTCGAATGCGCCATTCTTTCGGATAGAGGTTGTTAGCACGATTGCCTATGTTCTTGACGAGTCCCAGTGGGAGTCCTCGATAGGTGATGATGACTTGTCCCTTGGGGACATCGGGCGGCAACACGAGGGCTTCGCCATGGAGGTAGCGAAGAGCAGTCGGATGGTCGACAGGGACCAGAGCCCCCTCTAAATCTCCCCCATGGGGGAGACTTGAGAATAGTGGGTCGGGGAGGAGGCGGAGGGACCCCCCAGCCCCCTTTAGGGGGAGCGAAGAGGTTTTGCGGTTCGTGGGCTCACCGTGTTTGCGGAGGATGGCGCAGAAGAAGCCTTCGCCTTGGATGCGATGTGGGAAGAAATGACAGCAATCGAAGGTGTCGTCGAGCAGATTGCCTACCACGTTCCATTCAGACTTCGCACGACAAGGCAGGATGTCTGCTCCCAACTCCTGACTGATCCAACGAACATTTTCCTCATCCTCAAGGGTGTTGTAGGTACAGGTGCTGTAAATCATCAGTCCACCTGGACGCAGACATGGCCAGATGGTTTCTACGATGTCACGTTGACGCTCGGCACACATCTCGACATTCTGAAGGGACCAATCGCGGATGGCTCCTTCGTCCTTTCGGAACATACCCTCGCCCGAACAAGGCACATCGCAGAGGATGAGGTCGAACGCCTCACGCATGCGACGGAAGTCCTCTGGACGATTGTTGGTCACGATGACATTGTCCCCACCCCACTTCGAGATGTTCTCGCGCAGAATCCATGCCCGCTTGGGCATGATTTCGTTGGCGATAAGGGTAGAACCGGCAGAGAGACACGACTGAAGGAGGGTGGATTTCCCACCTGGAGCCGCACAGAGATCCAATGCAGTTATGTCGGTATCGCCCACATACTCGCGTAGCAGATGGGCAATAAACATCGAAGAGGCTTCCTGAACATAATAGGCTCCTGCATGAAACAGCGGATCGAGGGTGAACGAAGGGCGGTCGGCCAGATAGACTCCTTCTGCACACCAAGGAACAGCGGGAGCCTCAGCACAACCCAAGAAGTCGCGATCGGCTTTGGCTGGATTGATGCGGATGGTGGTGGGCGACGGTCCTTCGAGTGCGTCGAGCAACTGATGCAGTTCGTCCTCGCCTATGAGGTTACGCATCTGAGCGATGAAATCCTTACTTAATTCACAATTCATAATGCAAAGATAAACATTTTTAATTAAGAATTAAGAATTAAGAGTTAAGAAATAATGTTTTTCGGCCAAAATAATTATCATAACACCTTAATGATAGTATTTTTCTTACTTCTTAACTCTTAATTCTTAACTTTTTTGTAATT
>JAFZYE010000031.1 GCA_017616445.1 Bacteroidaceae bacterium | reverse complement strand
TGTCACGCTGTCACAATTTGCTACTCAAAACCGCCATAAGTGGCTGAATAGTAAATATATACAAAATGTTCCGTGTTGACGGTTTTATGATTTTCAAGGCTTCGAGAAGTACAAAACATATCATAAGACTGCAATTTTTTGCCTCTAAAGACATGAATCATTCAATTTTTCCTAAGGATATTGACACTTATGATAGGCTTCACATATTCACATTTTAACAATCGAATTGTTAAATGGTTCGTGGATTGACTAATCGTATTCTTTGTCTTTATTTTGTAGAAAGCAAGAGTAAAATTTGCAGCCCCTAGGGGAAACAAAATTTTCCCTTAAGGGTAACAAAAAGAGGAGCCCCTTCTAACTCCTCCAGGGGGGAGGAAAGAGTTGAAATCTATTTCTGGAGTAACTTACGAATTTATGAACTAAACTGGATTACTGGTAAAATCCTGTGTTTAGTTTAATGATAAAAAAGTCCTTCGGAGAAAAAGAGACAAAAATATCAAAAAGTGGGTGTTCACTTTGAAAGGAGTTCAGGAGTTACAGGAGTTGCAGGAGTTACAGACAAATGACTGCTGATGCTTACTAACTTTAATTGAGAACGCATAATTTTTAAATATTTTCTCTTCTAAAGTCTAGCGTCTAAAGTCTAAAGTCTCTGTGTGGCATATTTATAGCTGACGACTGGTGATTCTCAGATTGACACTACACGAGGGAAAACTTGCAGTCTCACGAGGCAACACTTGCAGGCTCGCGAGGGAACACGTGCAGCCTCGCGAGGGTGCAAAAAGGGTAGGGCGCAGTCTAGCGTCTAGCGTCTAAAGTCTCAATCTGCTTTCAGCTTGTGGAAGAGATGGATGAGGATGCTGCCCATGATGCCTGAACAGAGGGAGCCGAGCAGGACGGCTATCTTGCCGCTTGCACGCAGGTGCTCACAGATGTCGGGATAGGCTCCAAAGGAGAGGGTGTCGACAAAGATGCTCATGGTGAATCCGATACCTCCCAGACATGCTACGGCAAAGAGCATGGGCCATGTGGCACGTTTGGGCATCTCGCCTACCTTGCACTTGATGGCAAGGAAGCTGGCAAGGGTGATGCCGATGGGTTTTCCGAGCAGAAGTCCGAAGAACACGCCCATTCCTACACTTCCCAACTCTGGTGTCCACTGGAAGATGTTGAAATAGCTGAGGTCGGGTATCTCTACGCCTGCATTGGCGAGTGCGAAGATGGGCATGATGCAGAAGTTGACCCATGGATTGAGTGCATGTTCCAATCGGTAGGACATGCCCATGGTGTTATTGCTGATGGAACTCATGCGACGCAGGCAGTGGCGTTGCAGGTCGTTCGGAAACTCTTCGGTGGTCTCTCCTTCAACATCGTCGTAGTTCTCATACTCGAAGAGACGGCGTTCGTATTCACGGTTCTTATGAGTGAGGTAGGCTCGTGAGTAGCGAGCTTTCATCGGTATCATGAAGGCCATCACAACGCCTGACATGGTGGCGTGGATGCCTGCATAGTAGAACAGGAACCAGACGGCGATGGCTGGGATGAGGTAGAACATCATGCGTGTCTCGCCCATCCTGTTCATGATGTAGATGGCTGCCAGCAGTAAGAGGGCGATGGCGAGCAGGGCGATGTTGATTTGTCCGCCATAGAAGAAGGCTACCACAAGGATGGCTCCCAGGTCGTCGGCGATGGCGAGGGCTGTGAGGAATACCTTGAGTGAGATGGGCACTCGGTCGCCCAGGATGGACATGATGCCTACTGCGAAGGCGATATCGGTGGCTGTGGGGATTCCCCATCCGCTCACGGCATCGGTACCGTGGTTGAAGAGGGCGTAGATGATGGCTGGCATGAGCATTCCGCCTGCTGCTGCGATGACTGGCATCATGGCTTTCTTGGGGCTGGAGAGCTCGCCACAGCTGACTTCACGCTTGATTTCGAGTCCGACGGTGAAGAAGAAGATGACCATGAGGATGTCGTTGATGAACTTCTCGACAGTCATGCCCTTTGGGAATACCCAGTCGATGACATGTGACCCATCAACCAGCGTTGGGCTTTGGATGCTCATCGAAAGGCTGGTGTTGAGCAGATTGTGATAGAGCCCGCGTGTGAATGGCAGGTTGGCCAACAGCATGGCAATGATGACGCATACAATGAGTATGAGTCCTGATGCCCAGGGTTTGCGTGTGAAACTTTGGTTGGTGAGTCGCACGGCTCTCACGTTCTTTGCCCATTTATAGGTTGGAATGAGTCTCATGGCAAGAATACAATGTAATATTTTAATATTTTAAAATTGAAAAATTGAAGTCTAACTCCTAACTTCTAACTCCTAACTCCTAACTCCCCGTTAATCTTTGTCGAAGTATTTCGACGTGTATTGTTTCGGCGACATGCCGGTAGTGCGCTTGAAATAGCGCCCGAAGAAGCTCTGGGTGGGGAAATTGAGGTTGGCGCTGATGTCCTGAATCTTACAGCGTTTCTCGCGCATCATCTCGATGGCCAGTCCCACAACATAGTCGGCAATCCATTCGCTGGCATTCTTGCCGCTGTAGGTCTGGGTGACGGTCGAGAGATACTTGGGGGAGATGCCGAGCTGGTCGGCATAGAACTGCACCTCGCGCTCACGGGTGGCGTAGATGTTGAGCAGGTCGATGAACTGCCGATAGACGTTCTCCTGACGTGAGATGGCCTTTCCCTTGATCTTGGTGTCGATGCTGAAGGTGTTGAGCAGGAACACCAGAATGAGGTCGCAGAAGCTGCGAGCATAGATGTTGAGGTATTTCAGCTCTTTGTGGTCAAGCCCCTGACGGAAGTCGTCGTAGAGGTTGGCAATCTCCTTGAACGTATCGCCTGAGAGGTCGTTCACGTCGAACTGGCCGGGCAGGAAACGGTTCATGTAGAGTCCAAGGTCCTTGATGCTTTGGATGATGGCCGTTTCGGAGTAGCGGATGAACGAAAAGCGTGTGTCGGGCGCTACATGCTGCACCTTGAAGGCTGCCTGCATCGGGATGATGACGATGGACTTGCGGTTCATGGTCTGATTCTTCCCGTTGATGGTGATGACGGCTTGCCCCTGATGAATCCACAGGCAGGTGAAATCGCCCATGAGGTAGGTCTTGTCGGGTGCATAGATGTCGGACAGTCGTGTACGATTGTACAGATTGTCGTAGAGCACCACATAGTCGTTGTACTGGGCTGTGTATCGTACAATGTTCCCGATTCGGGCCATTGTGTCTTCGATATATCGGTTGGTCGGATTTCTTTTCATGGCATGAATGGGGTTTGTTTCGACAGTTTCTTACTATGTCTGCTCATGAATCGTGCAGGAGAATAGCCTGTGACACGTTTGAAATAGCGGCCAAAGAAACTCTGACTTGGGAAGTTGAACATGTCGCTCACAGCCTTCACGCTGAGTTGGTTGTTGTAGAGTACGGCCTTGATTTTGAAGATGACGTACTCGTTGATGACTCTCGATGCCGTCTTCTCAGCATAGCGGTTGGTAGCCGCCGTGATGTGTTTGGGAGGCACGTCGAGCAGTTTGGCGTAGAACTCCACTTTGCGCTCTGTGGCATAGTGCTGGCTGAGGGCAAGGAGGAATTTGTCGAACACCTGACGAAGGAATAAGGGTGACTTGTATTCAATCTTGTTGGTTACAGCCAGGAACGAGAACATGTGGGACAAGAAGATGCCGATAGCTGATTTCAGCATTTCCTCATGCAGCGGTGTTGACTGACGAAGGGTGATGGCCTTGAGGCGCATATAGTCGTTCAGCAACATCTCTGTCTGTTGGGGATGGAAATGATAGTGATGGAACGTGTAGCAGTTCTCGCTGATGTTGTCGGGCATCCCAATCATGTTGTAGAGGTCGAGCGCGATGTAGTTGGTGATGGCACAACAGAAACAGCTGCAGAAGGAGGTGAGTACCTCAATCTTGGTGAACGGCATAATCAGCAGGAAGTCGTTCGACTTGAGTTTGACTTCTTGCCCGTTGATGATGAGGTTCATCGTTCCGTGTTGCACGCTGATGACGAAATGGAAGTTTTCGTTGTAAACGGTGCTGAACGGATTGATCTTCGGATCGTTCCGCATCTGCAGATTATCGAAGCAGTGGTAGTCCTTCTGGAATGAGTTGAAGAACACGCTGGGGTTCGATGTCTGTATGATTTGTGATAGCATCGTATCGAATGGGTCGTTCATGTCTTTTTAGTTTTCAGTTAACTGATGCGAGGGTAGGGTGGGTCAGCTCTGCGCGGCTCTCAGGATGAGGGTAGTGGCCCCAATGGTGATGATGGCTCCGTCTTCCAGATTGATGCGGTCCGAATCTTTCAGGATTTGGTTCATGTAGAACGTTCCTGTGTCGCTGGGCGCATCGCGCAGGATGTATCTGAGCTGTCCGCGTGCGTTTTGTTCCACTCGTATGACACAATGGAAGGTGTCGATGCTGGGATCGCTTGTCTCGATGGGTTTGTTGATGTTGGTCCCTTTGAGGTATCGTCCGAACTCGTTATCGCCCAGTTCGAGCGGTATGATCTGCTTAAAGGCGAACTTGTTCTCCACGACGATGATGCTGCCGTAGTCCTGACTATAGGCGTTTTCGTCAATCTGGCGTTCCTCGTGAATGTTCGTCATCTTCGACTTGCCCATGCGGATCTTGAACTCCTTCTTGCACCCGGGACAAACAAAAACAAGTGACTGACCTTCATTGTATTTTGTTTCGTCGAATACAATGAAGGTGTCACATTTCGGACATCGTACCCTTTTCATCTTATGACAGATTTAGGGGTTACGACTTATTCTTCTGTAGCGGGAGCTGGAGTTTCGGCAGGAGCCTGAGCATCATTAGATGTGTTTTGTGCTGGTGCCTGCTGAGTAGCTGCAGGGAATGACTGCACGTTGTTGGCGTCAGTCTGGGTAGTGATAGGAGCTGTGAGTGGCTGCTCTTCAGCTGTTGTTCTGGTTACGAATGCCATAGATACAACGCTGAGTACGACCATGATGATAGCCAGTCCCCATGTGGCCTTCTCGAGGAAGTCCGTGGTCTTGCGGACACCCATAATCTGGTTTGATGAAGAGAAGCCTGATGCGAGACCTCCTCCCTTTGACTCTTGAATCAATACGATTCCGCACATGAGAATTGCTGCGAGAATCACGAGTACGATAATTAAAGTGTACATTTTCTTTTGTTATTTTGAATTTTGAATATTACGAATCAATGTGATGTTATCACAAACGAGTTGCAAAGTTATTACTTTTTTCTGATATGGCAAAACGTTTTGTGCATATTGTGCGATTTTTCTGCCAATTTGTGATTTTTCTACCAATCTGCGACGGTTGCATTGTAAATTTGACCGACAATATCGTCAATCATCTCTTGCACTAACTGCTCTTGAACGGAGTTAAGCTGTTGCTTGGAATCGTACTGAGTGACAGCAGAAAAAGTCCGTTCGAAGTCTTTGTCTGGCTTTTTGGTATTCTTGAACCTGACGTTGACCGTCATCTTCAGCTGCGTCTGGGCAGAGAAGCCGTCGGACGAGATGGATTTGTTGGTCTGGCTGTATTCGGTAATCTCGCCTGTGAGCTGCAGGTCGCCGTTTTTCTTCAACACCTTCAACTTGGTTTTCTTGGCATACGAATCGCTGAGGCTGTTGTAGAACATACCTTCCATAGGTGCCCACACATAGGCACAGCGGATGGGAAATTTGGATAGCGAGATGCTTTTCACTTCGTTGTAGTTGATGCTGGCACCATTGAACGAATACTCGACCTTGCAGGCAATGAGTGTGACCAGCGAAACCAGACAGAGCGTGATGATGATTCTATTCTTTTTCCAGTCCATAGTCTTTGATTCTTCTGTACAATGTTCGTTCGCTAATGCCCAGTTCCTTCGCTGTCCGGCTGCGGTTGAAGTGGTTGCGTTGCAGCGCTTCCTTGATTTGTATCTCTTCCACCTCTTTCATCGAACGAGGAGTGGGTTCAACGTATTCCACCGCGTTCTGGATGTTCTCTGACGGGATGTTGATATGTGTCACAGGAGTGGGGTCGTATGCAGGTGCGACAGCGTATTCGGCTTCCTGGAGGATGTGGGTTGGTTGTTGATGGATGACCTGCTGATTGTTGATCATCTCTTTCAACTCCTTGACCTCCTTGCCTAAGCTGGTCAGCGCATGCACAAGCCACTCTCGCTCGTTCTCATAGGTGTGCTGTCCTTGCGAGGCCTGATTGGCCAGGATGAGTCCTCCGCCTGTATTCGAGTCGTCTGTGATACCAAACTGCACCAGAGCTTCGGCTGTGATGTTGCGTTCCTGGCTGATGATGCAAATCTGCTCTGCGATGTTTTTCAGCTGACGGATATTTCCTGGCCACTTATAACTCTGTAGCAGCATCTTCGCGTCGTCTGTGAGCACGATGGGGTCGAGCATGTAACGCTCAGCAAATGCAGATGAGAACTTGCGGAACAGCAACTCGATGTCGCGTCCTCGTGCGCGCAGGGGCGGCATATTAATAGGAATGGTAGCCAGACGGTAGTAGAGGTCCTCACGGAATTTGCCTTCGCTGATGGCTTTCTGAATATTCACGTTAGTGGCTGCGATGATTCGCACATCTGTCTTCTTCACCTCTGATGAGCCTACACGGATATATTCACCTGTCTCAAGCACGCGGAGCAGTCGGGCTTGGGTACTCAGGGGCAGTTCGCCCACTTCGTCGAGGAAGAGGGTGCCTTTGTTGGCCGCTCCGAAATAACCCTCACGTTCGCCTACAGCTCCCGTGAACGCTCCTTTCTCGTGGCCGAACAGCTCGCTGTCGATGGTGCCTTCGGGAATAGATCCGCAGTTGATGGCGAAGTATTTCTGATGCTTGCGGGCAGACTTATCGTGTATGATTCTTGGAATCACCTCTTTTCCTACACCCGATTCGCCTTGAATCAGGACGCTGAGGTCGGTAGGTGCCACCTGAACTGCAATATCGAGTGCTCGATTCAGTTCTGGTGCATTACCCACGATTCCATACCGTTGTTTAATTGCTTGTAGATTCGATTCGTTCATAATTCATGATGATGGCTAAAGGCTTTTGCCTTTGCCTTTTGAAATAGCTGACAAAATTACATAATTTATTTCAAAAAGCATGCCAAAATTGCGAAAAATAAGGAAAAAGACCAAATATTTACGATTTAGCCCGTTCCAATTTACTATTTATAGCTAAAAAAAGAAAAAGGTGTGACTGGTGAAATCCTGTGATGTCAGATAAATAAAAAAGCTCTAAAGAGAAAAAAATATTAAAAATACCTTTCAGATGACAAGCAACCTTTGGTCGCTTTGCAGAATTCGCCCGATGTGTTCATCGGAAAGTGAACTTCCCGTGCCCACTTCGAGCGACCTCTGCACCCTTACAGGTTATGTCATCTTCAAGGACAAAAACAGTGCAAATCGAACGCAGAAGTCAAACTTGTTTGAATTTTGCTGAGATGCCGCCTGTTTTGCAAGAAGTGAAAAATAACAAATAGTGGGTGGATTCATTGAAATTGAACCTTGAATTCTCAACTCTCAACTATAAACTTTAAACTTTAGAAGAGAACGTATAATTTTTTAATATTTTTTCTTCGAGTGGTTCTTAGCTGAAAGCTATGGCTAAGCTTCATAGGATGTGAGTCAAGCAAGCTTGAAATCACAGACTATGAGGGTTAGGCAAGAAGATGCGAATAGCATCGGAATCACGATGAAGTTTTTTTAGTGTTTTTGTTTTAATTTCCAAAATCTAAACACAGGTTTCTACTGGTGAGCTGAAAAAGGTGTGATTATCGGAGGAAAGGGTTGTAGCGTTGTTCGTAGTCGATGGTGGTAGATGGACCGTGACCAGTGAATACCCGAGTGGTGGGTGGAAGGGTGAACAGGACATCGCGGATGGAGCTGATGATGGCATCAGTGTCTCCTCCAGGGAGGTCGGTACGTCCTACGGAGCCTTGGAACAGGGTGTCGCCAGCCCATAGTACATCTTCGTCTGGGCAATAGAAGCAGAGGCCACCAGGGGTGTGTCCCGGAGTCTTGAGAATGGTGAGCGTGTGGGTACCGAAATGGACTCCCTGACCCCCTTTAGGGGGAAATGATGTCTCAGACCCCATTTGAGGTGGGGTGATGTCGTGTACAGGTGGAACTGGAGGAATGCTCGACGGGTCGAGGTCGAATGCGTTCATATAGACGCGAAGTTGCTCGTATTGTTTCTGATCGGCCATGCTGCCTTCGATATTGAGCTGGTAGTCACGGTACACAAATCCGCAACCCATGATGTGGTCGAAGTGGAGATGGGTGCAGAGCATGTGGACAAGTTTCAGTCCCTTGTCGTTTATGTAATTCTTGATGGCTGTCCATTCTGTCTCAGCCATGCATCCCGGGTCGATGATGCAGGCTTCTTTCGTATCATCGCTGATGACGTAACAGTTGACCATCAGCGGATTCACTTGGAATGTCTTGATATTTAGCATAATTAATAAGCTGACCCTCCAGTTTGAGGCTATTTGTTATTTATGGCTACGTGTACTACCTTTTTTGTTTCAAAGAACGGTTCATCAAAGTATTGGGAGAGATCCCATGTGGTGCAGATGTTGCGCATAGAAGCCATTTCACCAGCAAGTTCGCCACCTTTCAGGGCGATGATGCCGTTCGGCAAGGAGTTGCGTTGTTCCTTATCTACATTCTTGCGGACACATTTCATGAGGTCGACCAGCGACATTACAGCTCGTGTCACAATGAAATCGTACTTGTCTTTGATTTCCTCGCCTCGTGCATGACTGAATTCAACGTTTTTTAATCCGATAGCTGTAGCAACTTCATGTGCTACTCGTACTTTCTTTCCGATTGAGTCGACCAAATGGAAGTGAACATCTGGGAAAAGGATGGCCAATGGGATGCCTGGGAAGCCGCCACCGCAGCCGAGATCCATCACACGGGTTCCTGAACGGAACGTGATGACCTTTGCGATGCCCAACGAGTGCAATACATGATGCTCGTAGAGGTTCTCAATGTCTTTCCTTGAAATCACATTGATTTTCGAGTTCCAGTCGGTATACAGATCATACAGCTGGGCAAATTGTGTGGTTTGCTCTGCTGTCAGGTTGGGAAAATATTTCGTTAATGCATAATGCATACAGTAAAATGTAAAATATAAAATGTAAAATATAAAATGTATAATGTAAAATGTAAAAGAGTCTAGCGTCTAAGGTCTAAAGTCTAAAGTCTAATTTTCAACTATCAACTTAATATGATCTTGAAACCAATTGCTTGAACGGCTTGAGCGATGTCTGCATCAGATGCAGTCCCTTTGACAGTAGCCGTCTCGGATGCGAGGTCTACGCTGACGCTTTCGATGCCTTCCACTTTGCTGATGGCATTCTCTGCGTTTTTGGCACAATGTGAACAGTTCATTCCTTTGATGGTGAAACGCCGCATATTGTCTTGTAATTCGCAGGTTTCTTCTCCATGATGATGGTGGTGACCACGAAGGTGGTCAATGAGTGCGTAGAGCAGCAGGAGTGCCAGCAGGATGGTACAGCCGATGTTGAACCATTCTGGGTGATCGTTGCAGCAATCTGCAGTTTTGGCAAGGGTGGGGATGAACCACTCGCGAGGTAATAGGTAGTCGATGCCCAGTCCGAAACCGATTGCCCCTAGTGCGATGGCAGCAAGGTAGATGATCAGGGTCTTGCGTCCCAACACCTTATTAATAACAAGGATAGATGCTGCATTGGCTGCAGGTCCTGCCATGAGAAGCACTAAAGCGGCTCCAGGTGTGAGCCCTTTCAGCATCAGCGCTACAGCGATAGGAATAGAACCTGTGGCACAAACATACATTGGTATGGAGATGCAGAGTACCAGTAGGATGCTCATGAACGAGTTGTCGGCGAATGCTGCAAAGAACTCCTGTGGAACAAATGTGGTGATGAGACCTGCAACAATCAGTCCAATAACGAGCCATTTGCCAATATCGCCCATCATCTCGATGAATCCATAGCGAAGGGCTTCGATGAGTTTTGCCATAAAACTATGGTGCTGCTCGCTGTAGTCGCGTTGTTCTGTGTGCTCTGCTGCCACAGCAGCCTCTTTGTTGAACAGGTTGACTGCTTGTCCACCGATAAGAGCTGTGCAGAATGCCACGATAGGACGTATAATGGCAAAGGGGAGTCCCAGCAGTGAGTAGGTCGCGAAGATGGAGTCGAGCCCTGTCTGTGGTGTCGCAATCAAGAAGGATACCGTTGCTCCTTTCGATGCTCCTTCTTTTCGCATTGACATCGCTGTCGGGATGACTCCGCATGAGCATAATGGGAGTGGAACTCCGAACAGAGCAGCATAAAGAACCGATTTGAACGAACTTCCCGACAGGTAATGGGTGTAGATCCTGTTAGGAATGAATGCATGCATCAGTCCTGCCAGAAGGAAACCCAACAGCAGGAAGGGTGACATCTCGTTGATTAAATCGAAAATCTCTTGCATAGGCTTATGATTGTTGTGACAGGACCAGCGATGTGATTCGGCCTTCGCTGTTGATCTTAGCCATTCCTGCAAAGGTGTGCTGGATGGTCTGCTCGCCCTGATGTACGATTTCGGTCAGGACGAAGTGACCTGAATAGGTCGGAGTGTGGTTTTCTACCTCTTTGTTGATAATAAGGTTCCTGATTTGGAAACTGATGTCCCTGCTACTGTCCGAATGGATGCTGTACATGTATTTCTCGACATCTGCAGGGGTTAGGTCGCTTTTGCCCATATATGAGGTGACCACATCGGCTACCGTGCTTTTCAACAGTTCCTTGTTCTGCTTCGCCAATGCTACGAAGTGGTTGTTGATGACAAGTCCTGCATCTGTCACTTCGTGCTCGGATACTGCTCCGTTGTCAATCCTATCCATCCGTTGCTTGGCTTCTTGGGCATACATTCCGTCGGAATAGCTGTCGAGATACTGCTCATAAGCCTGATAAGTATCTTCATCTGCGGCTTCGAGGTAGGTGAGCGAGTCGAGTTTACGGTTCGCTTCGTTGCGGAAGAAGCTGTTACTGTGGTTGCGAATGAAATCCTCCATGTCTTCCACAGCATCGGTATAGCGTACAGCTGCCCAGTCTTTCTTCTCTGCCTCGATTTTTTCTTTCAGCATCCTCACCTGATCGGCATGTTGACCGTTAACGAAGTTCCATTGGTAGTAGCTGATTGCTGATTCGAGCGAGTCGAGTTGCATGTTGCTTTCGAACTGCTGTATGTTGAGCCATGCCTGCTTCTCGGCGGCTGCCTGATCTACTTCTTCTGTCTTGTCCCAATAGATGTAGGCCACCATTCCTGCTACTGCAAGTATCAAGAAAATGAGAATCATCCAAAGGGTAATATGTCTGTTTGGCTTGTTGTCTATGTTGTCCATGTTGTCTGTGCTTAATAGTCCTTGTAGTGGTCGTCCTTCTGATTGGTAACAGCGATACACTCCATCTCAATAAGCCATTTAGGACGGCACACAGGTGCATAGGTGATGACGTATGGAGTATTTGGGAACCGTTTGGCGAATAGTTGGCGAACGACCTCATAGTCGGCTGTGTCGCGGAGATAAACGATAATCTGCATCACATCCTCAAAACCGGCTCCACCTTCTTTCAACAGAGCCTCGACGTTTTCCCACATGCGATGGGCCTGTTTGCGGATATCTCCTACATGCACCACTTCACCTTTGTTGTTGATTGATGCTGTACCTGATATCAGCAGGTGGGTACGGTCGCCATAGGTGAGTTTCACTCCACGCTCAAAGGTTACACCATATTCGTAGGTTGGGTTGAGATGGGTGCGGGCATAGAGGTAGGTCTGTTGGGTAGGTTCAAGTCCTTTCACCATATAGGTGTCCATCTGTACGATGGCATTGGTGTCTGCAGGAATACCATGTATGCCTGTAGAAGCCAGATAGTGGGTCTTGTTGGTCAGTCCTTGTGCTTCGAAGTTTTCACGGCGTGCTACGACCAGCCCTTTGTACTGAGTATCTACGTCACGTACGAAGAACCAGGTGCGGATACAGTGTTCTGCAATGTTGGCATCATAACGCTCCTTCAGCTCCTTCTCATAGCGCTCCAGCAGGGTGTGGGACTGATGATAGCTGTCGCCCTCAGGCACTATCTGGTTCATCTTCCACACATGCTGATAATTGCTGTCACCCTTATGCAGATAGAGCCACGCAGCCACTTTCGTGCCATCAAGAGGTGGTTGCTGAATGACCGATACATGTTCGGCCAGGTCTTCTATCAGGGGCATCTGATTGGTTGCATCGCTCACGAAGTAGCGTTTCATCATTATCGTTGCACCGCCCACTTCCTTGATAAACTGTTGCTGAGCCTGCAATAACTGATGGTATTGGGTTGCGAAATCCGATTCACGGTCTGTCACATGCAGCAACGCATGAATCTCTTCGAGTTTTCCTTCAGGGGCAAATATCGTATATTCGATATTTACGCCCAATTCCTGTATGTTTAATCGTTTTGTTGTCATTTCAAGGCGCAAAGGTAATGAATAATTGACAATTGACAATTAATAATTGAAAATTATTTCATTTTTCACTTTTGACTTCGTCCAAAATGCTCACACTAGGCATAGTTCAAATACATTTGACTCTGCTCTCGCTTAATCGCATTTGTCACTTGTTTTTACATTTTCCCATATTGCATTCTTTTGCCAACTCACAGCCCTCACAACAGCATCCGTCATCACTCTTTTCACAACAGTGGTGTTTGCGAGTGAAGATGCGGTAGACCCTGATGGCAACAGCCAAGGCGGCCACTCCGATGATGATATATACGATGACTTCCTGAGTCATTATTATGGTTTAAGTGTTTTATTTCTTACTTCATACCTCTCACTTCTCACCTCTTACCTCTCACCTCTTACCTCTTACTTCTCTTAAACAAGGCTTCCTATTTGGAAAACCAGTGTGGCACAGATCCATGCCAGACAGGTAGTGTAGCAAGCTGTGAAGAGCGCCCATCGCCATTTGCCCGATTCGTGCTTGATGGCGATGCAGGCAGGTAGACAAGGCATGTAGAGCAGTACGAACACCATAAAGGCAAATGCGGCTAATGGTGTCATGCCGCTACCGGCAATTACCTTCGACAGGTGTGAACTGTCTGACTCAGCAGTTTCTGCCTCTTCTGAATTCGTGGCATAGAGCACACCCATGGTCGAAGCGACGATTTCTTTGGCTCCGACACCTGTGATGAGGCTCACCCCCTCTTTCCATTGCATGCCACAGGGACGGATGGCTGGTTCGACCGCCTTACCCAATTGGCCGATGTAGCTTTGTTCCATTTGTTGTTCGCCTGTGAGTTCCTCATGATGGGGGAAGTAAGCGAGCGCCCATACAACGATGCTGGCTGCTAAGATGACAGTACCCATCTTTTTTAGGTATTGCTTGCCTTTCTCCCATGTGTGGCGTACCACAGACTTGGCTGACGGAAGTCGGTAGGGTGGGAGTTCCATCACGAACGGACTTGATTCGCCTTTTACAACGAAACGACTGAACAATTTCGCCATCAGTACACTCATCAGTACACCTGTGAGATAGATGGTAAAAAGGGTCAGCGCCTGATGCTTGGGGAAGAAAGCGCCGATAATGATGATATAGACAGGCAGACGTGCTGAGCACGACATCAGAGGTACGATGAGCATGGTCAGCAGGCGTGACTTGCGGTCTTCGATGGTGCGGGTGGCCATGATGGCTGGGATGTTACAGCCGAATCCCATAATCATTGGGATGAACGACTTGCCGTGCAGTCCCATCTTATGCATGATTTTATCCATGATGAAAGCTGCACGCGCCATGTAGCCCGAATCCTCCATCCAAGAGATGAACGCATAGAGAATCATGATGTTCGGCAGGAATACAATTACACCGCCCACTCCTGCCAGAATACCATCGACCAGCAGGTCCTTCAGTGGTCCGTCGCTCATGTGGCTACTAATCAGGTCGCTCAGCCAAGCAACTCCGCTGTCTATCCAGTCCATTGGGTATTGCCCGAGGGTGAAGGTACAGAAGAAAGTGAGAAACATCAATGTCAGGAAGATAGGGAATCCCAGATAGCGGTTTGTCACGTAAGCATCGATACGTCTTGTCAGTACCCGCTTGTACACGGTTTTCTTCTCGAAACACTCCTTCAAAGCTCCTTGTACAAAGCCGTATTTGGCATCTGTGATGGCTCCTTCAGAATCGTCTTCCAACTCCAGTTTGATTTCTTCCTGACAGCGATTACGCTCATCGATAATTTCGTTAGCGTTGGGTAGCATCTTTATAATACCCTCTACCTGACGGTCGTTTTCCAACAGTTTGATAGCCAAGAATCGACCCGAGTAGTTCTGGTGTGGCTCTGGGTTTTTACGTATCAGCGCTTCCACCCGCTCAATCATCTTCTCGAGTAGGGGACCGTGATTGATATGGATATGACGGAACGTCTTCTGCTTTCCTTCGTAGATTTCGATGATTTCATGAAACAAGGCCTTCACACCTTCGCCTGTACGTCCCACAGTAGGTATGATAGGTACTCCGAGCAAGATTCCCAGCTGGTTGATATCGAGTGAGTGTCCACTCTCCCTCAATTCGTCATACATGTTCAGCGCCATGATCATCGGTACATCCATATCGATGAGTTGGGCGGTGAGGTAGAGGTTGCGTTCCAGATTCGAAGCATCCACCACATTGATGATTACATCGGGTGTCTTTTCGATGATGTATTTTCTCACGTAGAGTTCCTCTGGTGTATAGGCTGAGAGGCTGTAGGTGCCGGGCAGGTCCACAATGCTGAAGGTGTAACCCTCGAACTTCATGCTACCCACTTTCGCATCGACCGTCACACCTGAGTAGTTCCCAACATGTTCATGCGCTTTACCTGCGATGTTAAACAAGCTGGTCTTTCCGCAGTTAGGGTTGCCCACAAAGGCCACGAGGATATTTTTTCCGCGAGCTTCGGCTACTTCATGCCGATAGTCGCAGTGGTCGGCTACGATACCTTGGTTGGTAGGTTGCTGACGATGCCACTCTTCCGCTTCCTGCTGCGTGACAACCTCTACCAGGTCAGCCTCGGCACGACGCAGACTTACCTCGTAGTCCATCACTTTGTATTTCACAGGATCTTGCAGCGGAGCGTTCAGCACCACCTGTACCTCCGTACCTTTGATGAACCCCATCTCTACGATACGTTTTCTAAATCCACCGTGACCATATACCTTGGCAATCACAGCAGATTCTCCTGTTTTCAATTCCGATAGTTTCATATTATAACGTTGATATCGGGTGCCCTGTTTTTATAAATGGACAATGTATCTTTGAAATTTTCTGCAAAGGTACGCTTTTTTTTTCAATCCACCAATACCTATTAGTGAGTATCTGTATATCTATATAACAAAGAGAGCACATCATCGCGATGTGCTACCCTTCCAAAACAACTATTTTTTAACCTTATTTCTTATGAGTTAACCTAATTACTCGTAGATACGAAAAACAACTTGATTGATTCCTAGTAGTTTTCGAAATTTTTCTTAGTCGTAAATAACAGAAAAGTTTTTATATATATTGATTCTATCATTTTTTTCAGAGTAGTATTTTCTGTCATTTCTTAACGGGATTCGCTCATCCCTTTCTGATTTCGGTGGCAAAGTTAGAGATTCTTACGCACGAGAGTTTACATTATTCTGTAAAAAAACTTATGATTTTGAAACATGTGCCCTGTAGTATATTCTGAGAGGGGGTCAAAACCGATAAACTAAGTGCTTTTTTAGTAAATTTGTCACGAAACAAATGATTTTTCCTTCTGTTTTTTCACGATTTATGATTCCTTATTCGAAAATTTTTGCTACTTTTGCAACGAAAATAATTGAATAGATGAAGTCTACGCAAGAACAAAGTAGTCAGGACTCAAGATTTCAAACATAGCACTAACATGAAAAGGTTGAATCTGGATGCCATCAAGGCAATGAAACGTGGAGGACGGGAGGCGGAGCGAGAACTGCTCGGTCCCGGATTTCATTCATTTAACCGTACACATCGGTCAAAGAAGTCGTATACGCGAAAGGTGAAGCATAAGAACAGCGGGCAACCCTGAAAGGATGCCCGCTGTTCTTTTTTTGTGTGGAGTTAATGCTGCAATATGTATTCGTAAACCGCAAGGACATCTTGAGTGTCAACGATGCTGTCGTTGTTCACGTCGCAGTCTCCATCGCCAGATCCGTCTTGCATGTATTGATAGATGGCAAGAACATCTTGTGTGTCGACGGTTCCGTCGTGGTTGACATCAGCTACGATAACTTGCTGCTGTGGGGTGGAGAGACATATCCAACCGAAGCGATCGGCACTGGTGAGGTCATTCTTGTAAGATGTGGCAGAGGTGTCGACATTACGAATGATGCGGGTTCCATAGACGAGGAGCTTACCGTCGGAGTTGAGGGCTGTGTAGTCGATGGTACGGCGAAGGACGGTAGCCGTTGGGTAGTTGAAGGTTTGGAGTGCTCCGAAGATGAGTGGGTCTTCGAGTGCTAAGGAGTCTGCTCCTTCAGGAACGGTGCCATCGGGATTGTTCTGTTGGAAGAGTGCTTTCCTCTGGGATTTGCTGCCATAGACGAGGTCAGCAGAATGTCCTGCGCTGAAGAGTACCTGATTGCCTATGGTGGCCTGACCGGGTGTAGATGCTAGGTAGTTGACAGTTTGGTTGAGTGTGATACGCTTTCCCACACCTCCCTCATAGAGTGCGATGGCCTTGAAACCTGTGTTGGTGACATCCCAGATGCGTAGATTGATGGTGTTGTTCTTGATGGACGGTCGGGCTTCAGCAATCACAACTGGTAGTACTCCATCGGGGAACGGTTGTTGGAAGGTGACTTGAACGGTGTCGCTGATGAGTTTCGTGCTACCCACTTCGATCGTCATCGCTCCATAGATATAGTTGCCTGGAACCATTGCCATGAACGGGACGGACTCTTTTGAACTGAGGGTCTGGGTACCAGAGTAAGCCCATGGAATCATCTTATAGGTGAAACTCTTCGTTGATGCTTTGTCGATGAGGGTCACAGGATTGGTGTTGGCATTCTTGTTCGTAGCGATACCCATAAAGACGGCTGGCGTTTCGGTCATCGTGGTATTGAAATTGATGGTGAGGGCTTCGAGGCTGGTGACGTCAAGTTGTCCGTATTGGATGATGTCGTTACCCGCAGAAGAGCTGACAGAGATAGGTGTGGCACCCGAGTATTTCGGCGTCTTGTTGCCGATAGGGTAAGCTGCGATGCGGTAGTAGTTGGCTCCTGATGCAGGATGGGGGTCGTTGAAGGTGTAGGATGCACCAGTCTTGGCTGACATATCCTTGAGGGCTACGTTGCCAATCCACACATACTTTGAGGTGCCAGGTCGCATGCATTCGACGGTCATGGAGTCGAGCATATCACCGTTGAGGTCGTTCCACTTCAAGGTGCATGTACCTGATGAATTGTTGAAGGTTACTGTCAGGTCTGTCGGTTTGAGGTAGACCACATTTGGTACTTTCTGGATGGAGGCGTTATAGCCAAGTCCCTCGTCCATACTTGCATAGTACTTGCCAAGTGTGGAGAGTTGCCCGTCTCGGTATATCTTCGATGCATCGGCTTCGCTGTTCCAATAGGCATATCGCTCGACATATTTGCTAGCATTTAGGATGTCGAGGATGGGTTTTGTGCCTTCATAGCATTTCTGCTGGTTGGCTGCAGAAAACGAATCCTTGCCGTCGGGTGCTTGAGCAAAAATGCCGCCGCTGCTCCAGTTGCTTGCATTCCAACTGGCACCCCACACCCATTCTGAAATCCAAATGGGGCGTCCGCCATAGTTGTTGTAGTAGTAGCTGAAGTCGTTGAAACTGGGAGCTCCCCAGTAGCAATGGAGGTCAAGCAGGTCGCATCGCCATCCGCGTGCATCGATGGAGTCGATGAAAGCACGCAGGTGACCCCAACTGCCATCGTGTGAACTCTCGGAACAGAGACGCATACCTGTACGCATAAGGTTCTGCCAGTTGTCAAGTACCACATCCACACTCTGCGGATGGTCGTCAGCACTATTGCCTGGTTCATTGTTGGTCTTCATGTGACACGATCCCGTAACACCACCACAGGTAGCAGCAGAAGGCCAGTCTTCGTAGATGTGGTTGGGTACCCACTCCACATCGGGCAGGTTGCTGTCATTGCCTTGTCCCCAATCGTAACACCACGAGGAGTTGAGGGCAGAATTGGCAGCGTAGTCGCCGTTGCTGGCTAGTCCGGCTTTGTGGGCGTTGAACCATTGGAACAGACGATATGATGATACACGACCGCTCATGTTGACAGGGAGATCGATTTCAAGGTCTTCCTGATCAGCAATGAAACAGCGACTGTAGCCCCATCCACTGCGTCCTAAAGCGAAGGTGACCATATAGCCACGTTTCAACTTGAATGACTTGATGTTGTTGTTCAGGGTTGCTGTCGTGAGATCCTTCATGAATCCACCGCTACTCCCCTCTGTATAGTCGTTGGATGACTCTCCTAAAAAACGCTTCTCTGTGTAGCAGGTAAGGGGTTTGAAGTCTTTCCCGTATGGGAAGATGATGGCACCACGGTCGTACATCTTCACTTGGCAGTTGGTCCCGTTTACCGCTTTCTCACCATTGATATAGATGAAACTCATCCACGACTTGATGACAGCACTGGGTTTGATGCGCTTGACGATGACAACCGCATGGTTGGTATTCTCTATATTAACACTTCCAGCTGTGGTAAAGGGTGTTGTGCCTGTGATGATATAGTCGACATCATCTGTGATGGTGACAGCTGAAGTAACTTGTGTGACCGTCTGTTTCGAATTGGCGGCCGACAGTTTTCCTGTAACAATGAAAAGTGCAATTAATGTGATAGTTAGTAGTCTCATGCTTATGATGATTTGATATGGTTTATAATCTGTAAACGTTGTGAGTGCAAAAATAATCATTATTTCCCAAACGACAAAAAAAAATAGGTCTTTTAGTTGCGTTTTGTTGTTAAGAGGTCAGCTTTTTCTGTTTTTTGACAAATAATTGAGCATTAAGCATTCTGTATTGCCAATAATTTCGTAACTTTGCACCCTAATTAGTTGTGAAACTGCTACCGCTTGGCAATTCAAGCTTGCTTGATTGTTCTTGCTTAACCGCCGTTTTTCAACCGAAATAGTTTTTTATCAAGAATGGAAATAACAGCGCAGCAAATTGCGGCATATATCAATGGGACGGTTGAAGGTGATGCCAATACTGTCATTAATAACTTCGCAAAGATAGAAGAGGGAGTGCCAGGAGCCATCTCATTTCTTGCCAATCCACAATACGAACACTTTATTTACGAAACACGTTCATCAGTTGTATTGGTCAATGAGGACTTCACACCGGCACAACCTGTCAGTGTGACACTTATTCGTGTAAAGAACGCCTACGAGGCGGTAAGCAAGTTGTTGCAGTTGTATGAATCGATGAAGCCCAAACGTACGGGAATCAGTTCGCTTGCATTCATAGCTGAGACCGCGAAGGTGGGCAAGGACGTATACATCGCACCATTTGTTGCTATTGGCGACTATGCTGAGGTGGGCGACGGAGCGGAGTTACATCCGCATGCTACGATTGGAGCACGTGCAAAAGTGGGTAAGAACACCATCATGTACAGCAATAGTGTGGTTTATCACGATTGTGTGGTAGGCAACAACTGTATTCTCCACGCAGGAAGTGTGATTGGTGCTGACGGCTTTGGATTTGCACCTACAGCAGAGGGGTATGAGAAGATACCACAAATAGGTATCGTGACCATCGAGGACGATGTGGAGATTGGTGCTAACACTTGTGTCGATCGCTCTACGATGGGCAGTACAATTGTGCGTAAGGGTGTAAAACTTGATAACCTAGTGCAGATTGCTCATAATGTAGAAGTAGGTTCACATACCGTCATGTCTGCTCAGGCAGGAGTGGCAGGAAGTACAAAGATAGGTGAGTGGTGTATGTTGGGCGGACAGGTAGGAGTGGCTGGACATATCACCTTGGGTGACCGTGTATATGCAGGAGCTCAGTCTGGTTTGTCGGGTGGAAGAAAACTGAAAAACGGCAATTGTACGGTGATGGGTTATCCTGCTATTGAACACCAAAATTTTGCCCGTAGCGCAGCAGCCTATAAAAATCTGCCAGATCTTGTGAAGCAGGTGAACGAACTACAAAATGAAATAGACGAATTAAAGAAGATATGCAAAAACAAGTAACCCTGAAGGATAGTTTTTCGGTAAAAAGCAAAGGACTTCATTCAGGCCAGGTCATTACGGCTACATTCTGTCCGGCTCCAGAGAATTACGGATATAAAATGCAGCGCGTAGACCTTGAAGGAAAACCTATCATAGATTGTTTGGCTACCAATGTAGTAGAGACGACTCGCGGGACAGTGATCGCAGAAGGAGATATTAAAATAAGTACCATTGAGCATGCAATGGCTGCTCTCTATGCATCGGGAATCGATAATTGCAAGATTGAGATTGACGGTCCCGAGATGCCCATCTTGGATGGTAGCTCATTGGTATTCATACAGAACATACAGCGTGTGGGATTGGTGGAGCAGGAAGCAGAGAAGCGTTTCCTGAAACTCGACAAAGAAGTTGTGGTAGACGGTCCGAAAGGTGAACATATAGTAATCAGTCCTGCTGACAAGCTCAGCCTGGACATCACCATCGCCTTCGAATCGAAGATGCTGGCCAGTCAGTCGGCTCAGCTGGATGATATAGAAGACTTCGCTACAGAGATTGCATCAGCACGTACATTCGTATTCGTGAGGGATATTCAGCCGCTCTTTGAATTGGGATACATCAAAGGAGGAGACCTCGATAACGCCATCGTAATCTATGAGAACCAGCAGTCGCAGGAACGACTGGATATGTTGGCTGATGAGATGGGTGTGCCACATCTGGATGCGACTAAGCTGGGTTATCTCAACCGTCGTCCGCTCACATGGCCGAACGAGATGGCACGTCATAAGTTGCTCGACATCTTGGGTGACCTCGCTCTTGTGGGACGTCCGTTAATGGCGAAAGTGACAGCATATAAGCCTGGGCACACGATTAATAACAAGGTGGCGAGGAAGATTTTGAGTGAATAAGGAAAAACGAAAAGTATATAATATATGTCAAAAATCAGTCCATTAGCATTTATCGACCCAGAGGCAAAAATCGGTGAGAATTGTATCATCGGTCCTTTCTGCTTCATCGACAAGGGGGTGGAAATAGGTGATAACAACGAATTGATGAACAGCGTGACTTTGCTCAAAGGAACGACTTTGGGAAGCGGAAACGTCTTGTTCCCAGGGGCTGTAATCGGAGCTGTTCCACAGGATATGAAGTTCAAGGGTGAGGACTCTGTAGTGGTTATTGGCGATAACAACAAGATTCGTGAGAATGTTACCATCCACAGAGGTACTGCCAGCAAGGGCATCACAAAGGTGGGTAGCAACAACCTCATCATGGAGAATGCCCATATCGCACATGACTGTGAATTCGGTAACGGTATCATCATGGGTAACTCAACGAAGTTGGCCGGTGAGGTGATTGTAGACGATAATGCAATCATCAGTGCAACCGTACTCGTGCATCAGTTCTGCCGTATCGGTGGTTACACGATGATTCAGGGTGGAACACGTACCAGTATGGATGTACCACCATTCGTAATAGCAGCACGTGAACCTGTTGCATATTGTGGAATAAACCTCGTAGGACTTCGCCGTCGTAACTTCTCAACTGATCTCATCAGCGATATCCACAATGCTTATCGCATCATCTATAATAGTAACTTGAGAACCTCAGAGGCATTACAGCAGATACGTGAAACCATCAATGTGGGACCCGAAATTCAATATATCATTGACTTCGTGGGTGATTCCCGCCGAGGTATCATCAGATAGGCTCTCTCTAACTCTCCAATGGGGAGAAATTATTATACATTATATATTGTTAATTATCTATTGATTTTATGATATACCGTTTTATTATCATCTCGGACGAAGTGGATAACTTCATGAGAGAAATACAGATTGATGCAGATGCTACCTTCCTGGATTTTCATAAGGCTATACAGAAGTCATGTGGCTATGAGGATGGTGAGATGACTTCGTTCACCATTTGTGAGAACGGATGGGAGAAGTGTCAGGAAATCACCCTTGAAGAGATGGATACGGAGAGTGATCAGGATTCCTATGTGATGGCTGACACTCATCTCGAAGATATGATCGAGGAAGAGAAGCAACATTTGATTTATACGTTCGATCCTCTGGCCGACCGTTGTTTCTTTATCGAGTTGGCAGAAATCATCACAGGCAAATCTCTCAAGGCACCAAAGGTTAGTCGTCAGATGGGTGATGCTCCCAAGCAGACCCTCGACTTCGATGAACTTTTTGCTCGTAACCCAATCGACAGCTCTACTGGCCTTGATGACGACGATGATATGTTCGGTGATGGAATCGATGATGAGGAGATTGGACTAGAAGGGTTGGAAATCAGTGACGGCAATCCATATGAATAAGACACTGGTTGTCCTATTGGGCCCAACTGCCGTAGGTAAGACAGAGCTTAGCATTCGACTTGCTAAGCTCTTGTCATGTGATATCATCTCTGCTGATTCTCGTCAGATATACAAGGATATTGATATAGGAACGGCAAAACCTACGAAGGAGGAATTGCAGGAGGTGACGCACCATTTCGTGGATATCCTACCGCTTACGGAGTATTATAGTGCGGCGCAATACGAGACAGATGTGCTCAATCTGCTTGATTGTCAGTTTGCGACTAACGACTATGCGCTGATGGTGGGAGGAAGCATGATGTATATCGATGCTGTGACGAAGGGAATTGATGATATTCCAACCATTACAGATGAGACGCGCGAACTGATGAAGTCAAGGCTTGAGAACGATGGACTTGATATGTTATGTGCGGAGTTGAGACTGCTTGATCCAGAATACTATGAACTTGCGGACAAGAAGAACCACAAACGGATTGTTCATGCACTCGAAATCTGCTATCAAACGGGTCGTACTTATACGTCGTTCAGAAAGAATCAAACGAAGGGACGTCCGTTCCAGATAGTCAAGATTGGTCTGAGGAGGGAACGTGAGAACTTGTTTGTGCGCATCAATGCACGTGTTGACCAGATGATACAGCAGGGATTGATGGATGAAGTACGCAGGGTGTATCCGTTGAAGACGTTGAACGCACTTAACACTGTGGGTTATAAGGAACTCTTTAAAGTGCTGGATGGTGAATGGGAACTCCCGATGGCTGTCGAACGTATGAAGAAGAATACGCGGGTGTATGCGAAGAAACAGATGACGTGGTTTGCTCACGATACGGATATCCATTGGATTGATGTCGATAAATTGTCGATAGAACAGCAAATAGAGCGAATACAAGCGCTATTGGAATGAAAAAATGGAATATTATGCTGAAAATCTTCGGATAGATGAAACGATTATACATTATATATAATATATTATAAATTAAAATGACTACCTTTGCACAAAGATAGTCATCTTTAGAGCCGCATGCGGGACTCGAACCCGCGACCTACGCATTACGAATGCGTTGCTCTACCAACTGAGCTAATTCGGCAAATCGAGCTATGCGTTCATTTCGGAGCGCAAAGTTACGAAAAAAAAA
Organism: Bacteroidaceae bacterium; assembly: GCA_017616445.1. Classification (GTDB taxonomy): domain Bacteria; phylum Bacteroidota; class Bacteroidia; order Bacteroidales; family Bacteroidaceae; genus Colivivens. The sequence continues at coordinate 8,965 of JAFZYE010000031.1, read as the reverse complement.
CGAATAGTGAATCGTGAAAGTGAAAAATCTTGATTATACAATCTAAAATTGTGCCGAAATGAGGATTTATGTCTTACTGAGTATGTTTCTTTTCGCCTGCTTGGGAATCAAAGCACAACAGCTTGAACTTCCCAAACCGCTGAATAGAAGTGATGAGAAATATATCAAACATGAGGGCTATACATGTTCCTTCAATACTTCGCGACTGACACCCACCTATGTGGCATGGTGTCTGACGAGAGAGCGAACAAAGGGAAAGGTAAAGCGTTCAAATTTCTTTGATGTCGACCCATCTGTAGATAAACGTTATCAGGTGAAGCATAGCGACTATTCAGGTTCTCGATATGATAGGGGACACATGTGTCCTTCGGCCGATAACCAACACAGCCAGAAAGCGATGATTGAGTGTTTCTATATGACGAACATGTGTCCGCAGAGTCATGCACTCAATTCTGGAGCATGGAACGATCTGGAGATACAATGTCGTTCGTGGGCACGCAACTATGGCAGAATCTATATCTGTGCAGGTCCGATTTATGATAAGAAACCTTCTACGAGGATCGGTAGTAGAAAAGACTATCGCATTGCTGTGCCAGATCGTTTTTACAAGGTGGTGCTGATGGTAGGTAAAAACACGAAAGCGATAGGTTTTATCTACCCAAACGGTTCGGCCAATAAAGATATTCGCGATTATGCGGTGAGTGTGGACAAGGTGGAACAGCTGACAGGACTGGATTTCTTTTACCAGTTAAACGATAAGTTAGAGAATCAGATAGAGAAAGAATGTAAACCAAGTGCATGGGGTATATGAAACAATGTAAAGATTTAAAGATAGTGTCTGTTGAGCATCCGAATGATGGGTATGTGTTGCTGAGGCTGACAGACAATGAACCGCTGCCAGAGATTCGTGCTGGACAGTTTGTGGAAATCAAAGTGGAGAATAGTCCGCAGACTTTTCTGCGTCGACCTATCTCTGTGAATTTCGTGGATGAGGAACGCAATGAACTGTGGCTGTTGATTCAGGTGGTGGGTGAAGGGACCCGTCATCTGGCCAGTCTGCAGGTGGGCAATATGTTGAATGTGTTGTTCCCATTGGGAAACGGTTTTACACAAGGAACAGCAGGAGAAAGTGTGTTGTTGGTCGGAGGTGGTGTCGGCATCGCGCCTCTGTTGGAGTATGCCAAGCAACTGAAACAGGTTGGAGCTACACCTTATTTATTATTAGGAGGCCGTTCTGCATGCAATCTCTTACAGTTAGACCTCTTCCGCCAGTACGGAGAGGTGTATGTGACTACCGAAGATGGTTCAATGGGTGAGCGTGGTTTTGTCACCAACCACTCCTTCTTAGAATCGTTTGCGTCTTTCCCTCTCAAGGGGACAAGAGGAGGGGCTCGCATCTCATGTTGCGGTCCTAAACCCATGATGCTTGCCGTTGCCAAATGGGCAAAGGAGCACGGAGTAACGTGCGAGGTGTCGTTGGAGAACCTCATGGCTTGCGGTCTGGGAGCCTGTCTTTGTTGTGTGGAAAAGACCGTCAAAGGCAATGTGTGTGTATGTAAGGAAGGACCTGTGTTTAATATAAATGAACTGACATGGCAGATATAAGGACTACGATAGCAGGATTGCAGATGGTCAATCCTGTGATGACAGCATCGGGTACATTTGGATATGGATTGGAGTTCGCCGATTTGGTTGACCTCTCACAGATAGGTGGTATCATCATGAAGGGAACCACTCTCAATCCTCGTGAAGGAAACGATTATCCGCGTATGGCTGAGACCGCAAGTGGTATGCTCAATTGTGTGGGATTGCAGAACAAAGGAGTGGACTATTTTTGCGAACATATCTATCCGCAAGTGAAAGATATTCCTTCCAACATGATTGTGAACGTATCAGGCAGCAGCCCTGAGGATTATGCCGCATGTGCTGCTCGTATCAACGAGTTGGATAAGATTCCTGCCATTGAACTCAATATCTCCTGTCCCAATGTGAAACAGGGTGGTATGGCCTTTGGGGTGACTACAGAAGGTGCCTCTCAGGTAGTGAAAGCTGTTCGTGAGGTGTACGATAAGACTCTTATTGTGAAGCTCTCGCCCAATGTGACGAGTATTGCCGATATTGCACGTAGTGTAGAAGATGCAGGAGCAGATGCAGTGAGTCTCATCAATACTTTGATGGGAATGGCCATTGATATCGAGCGTCGCAAACCGCGTCTGTCTATTAACACAGGAGGATTGAGCGGACCAGCTGTGAAACCTGTAGCTGTGCGTTGTGTGTGGCAGGTAGCTAAAGCCGTGAAGATACCAGTCGTTGGGTTGGGGGGCATCATGACAGCTGAGGATGCCATCGAGTTCTTTATGGCAGGTGCGTCAGCAATCGAGATAGGAACAGGAAACTTTATTGACCCCACCATCAGCGTGAAGGTGGCACAGGGCGTCAGTGATTGGCTTGACCGTCACCACTATGATTCCCTACAAGATATCATTGGAATAATTTAAAAATCATCCCCTTTGTTCTCTGGGCAAAGGGGATGTTTCTTTATTTTCCCCTATTCGGATTCCTGTCCCCCGATAACAGGGGAACCGAAGGGGGATGTTAGTGGGCATTCAAATAGCTTTTCAAGGCCTCGACGTATTCCTCGAAGGCTTTCAAGCCAGTAGGGGTGATGCGGCAGATGGTGCAAGGTTTCTTACCCTTGAAGGTCTTCTCCACCTCGATGTAACCCGCTGCCGACAGCTTGTCAATCTGCACACTCAAGTTGCCTGCCGTCGCTTCCGTCTGCTCCTTGATATACGGGAACTCGGCCTCTTCCGTACTGACCAGCAACGACATTACGGCCAGTCGCAACTCAGAGTGGAGTAGGGGATCTAACGTAGGAAACATAGGCTATTTCTGTTTTTTAAGCATCAGCCCTGGGAGCATCAGGCCAACGAGTGCGAATACGAAGATGGTGAGGCAAGGCAGCATCGTGGCAGCAGCGGCTGCACGTAGGGAAAGATGTGGCTGGTCTGAGAGCAGCAGCACAATTGTCTGTCCCATGCCGAAGTGTTCCCAGACGAAGCAACCCAAACCTGCTGCGATGCCGAAGATGACCAACCAACGCTGTTTCAGAATGTGACCTGTGATGGTGATGGCCATTCCCATCAGCAGCACGATGACAGGGGTAACCTTGATTTGTGTGGCAGCATATGATTCGAGTGGCAGAAATCGGGCTGCTACAAATCCCCAGATGAGGGCAATGATAAAGAAGCCGATAACGAACCATGCGAACGTCGACCATGTCTTAGCAACTAATGACCCGACAATATCTACGGGTGCGTGTGCGCGATCCTTATTATATTTACGCGAGAAAATCCAAATGACGATTGGGAGTACCAGCCAAAGCAGGTGGCCTAGTCCGACAATTGCGTTATTTATCAAAATATAGTTGATGATAGCGATGATGACAGCTGTACACATCGTGCAGATACCAGAGATAAAGAGCGACTGCCCTGTCACTTTCGAGACAGAACGGCGACTTTGTGCGATTTGCTGAGTGATGATTTCCAAACTGCGCTCGGCAGTCATATTTTTTGTTTCTTCCATTGTTTTGTTTTGGTTTTTAAGTTGAAACTTGGTTTAATACATCTGCTTTTCGCAGACTTGAACTCTCTTTTGTGCCGCCGCTATCCTCCTGCAGAAAGGACAGTTTAGGTACGATGTGCTTCGAATCACGCCGCAAAGTTAAACAAGTTTATTTTATAAACCAAATTATTTTATGAAAAAGTGCAACTTTCCTTGTATTTTTAACATTTCAAAGGAAAAAGTTACACTTTTCAAAGGTGAATAGGGGAGTTTTTTTTCTTTCCTTCAACAAACTCTACTTGATTGTCATGTAGTGGCTTTGTTCGTTCTGTCGCTGAATAACGATTCCTTTCTGGGGCTTTGCTAGCCGCTGGCCAGCCAGATTGTAGTAGGATGGTTCTGCTGATGTCTCTGCAGAAACACTCGTCTGACTGATGCCTGTTGAGATTCCCTCTGTATTTGCCTCGAACTCTATTTCCTGTTGCTCAAGGATGCAGTCGCTGACAATATGTAATTTTGTAGCATCTGCGGGAGCAGCAATCTCCACCCACTTCTCCGTGCCAGGAATCAAGCCCTTCAGACTCTCTGTAGAACGCACGTCACCAATGGCGAAATAGGCATCGCGATAGAGTGGGGCGATACCTTCGTTTGTCACCAGCAGACGCGTTGTACTACCATTCGTGAGACATTGCTTAACGACCATGCGATAGCCTGAGGCCATCGATGCCTCGCGGAAACGTGCAGCAGTTCCGTAGCTGCCACGGGGAGCATCGTTGGCAATCATAAAGGTGATGTGGTATTTGGCTGCCTGCTCTTCCCATGTGTGGCCATACATACCAGAAGGGTTAAGGAAGTCCTTCTGGTCCTTGGCCGAGTAGTAGCTGATTTCGCCTCCACAGACACCCTGCTGCCAGCGGGTAAGCTTTCCAATAGCATTCCAGCACTCTTCGTTGTAGCCGTCACTGCTCCCTATCTCATGGTCTTTGTGCATGAAAGAGTCGTCGAAGAGTCCGAAACTCAGTGCCATCAGTTCGTTGTCAAATAGTATGGGAGAATACTCGTCGTCAGCTGCATCAATAGAAACCAGCCAGGGAATCTGCGTCATCACATTGCTCATGTGCAGGAAGAACTCCTTCTGGAAATCCTTGGTGGGGAAGTTTATGCCAAACTCTAACTTTGTACCGTAGATGTGGTATTCCGACCAGTGGCCAAAGCCCACTTCGAGGAAGGCCAGACGAGGGTCGTTAGCATATTGTTGGGCAAAGTCTGAATAAAACTGCAGGGTGAAGCGCTGCAGTTCCTTGCAACTCCAATCAGCATAGTACGTGGGGCCGTCGTTATTTGGATTCTTGGCGTAGGTCTCATGGTAGTCCTTTCGGCTTTTGATGTACTCGGGGACAGCTGTGGTACCCTTTTGACCATCGACATCTGTGCCAGAGGGATATTCGTAGCGGAAGCGTGCTATCAACTGGTGACCACGTGATGCTACGTCCGACAGAATGTTTTCGAACCATGTCCAGTTATACTGTATGGTACCATCGTCAGCACATCCTGTTACTACCTTACAGGGCAGGCAATAGGCGAATTCCAGTTGGATGCTTTGACCATAGGTATCAAAACGGTTTTCCGCTTCTTCAGGCCATAGTACGAGACCTGTCATAGGTTGCGGATGGGTGATGCTGTTTGACAGGGCGACGCTCTGCCATTCTTGTGCGTTGGTCTCTGTCAGGGAGAGGGCAAAGACGATAATGATTGTCAATAGTTTGTTCATTTCAATTAGTTTTAATTCGTTATTGGGTACATTACTTCATCATCTTCTTCAGCAGGGGACAGAGGCAGAAGAGAATGATGGATGCGACTGCGGACATGACGACGAAGATGAGGAAGAAGTCGTGGAGGTCGGTAATAGGGATGCCGAGCAAGTATTTGGTTTGGCCTTCTTCGGGATAGAGGGTTGCGAGTTTGCCTGCAGCAAAATTGCTGACGGAGGTCGATAGATACCAGATGCCCATCATGAGGGATGCAAATTTCTTGGGTGAAAGACGGCTGACAAGACTGAGGCCGATAGGGGAGAGGGACAGTTCGCCGAGTACTTGGATGAAATAGAGGCTGATAATCCACAGGATGCTGACCTTGATGCCTGGCTCCACATCTTTCACGCCGAAGGCTATGACGAGATATGCCAAGGATAGGAGCGCGAGTCCGATAGCGAGTTTCTGAATGGAATGGGGTTCGAATCGTCCCATCTTCTGCCACATCCAGTTCATGACCGGTGCAAGTGCCACGCAGAAGAAGGCTGGGAAGGTTTGGAACCACGAGGTAGGCATTTCCCATCCGAAGAAGGTCTTGTCGGTCTGCTTATCAGCAAAATAGGTGAGTGAACTGCCTGCCTGTTCGTATGCTGCCCAGAAGAAGATGACGAAGACAGCCAGAATCACGATGACCAACATGTGGATATAGTCGGAGCGGGTGAGAAGACCCTCCTCCCGTCCCCCCTCTATAGGGGAAGCTTTGGGTTTTGCTAGGCCGATTTGGCGTCCGTCAGGGGTGACAAGGAATCGGTTCTTGAATGTCCAGAAGATGATCATCGACAGAGAGATGACGATGCAAGCGATGAGGAATCCCCAACGGAAGCGTCCTGGGTCTTGGAAGCTGCCTTCGAAGAGTCCGCAGACGAGTGGGGCAAGTAAAGCTCCGATATTCACACCCATATAGAAGATGGTGAATGCTGCATCCTTGCGACGGTCGTCCTGCGGGTAGAGGTCGCCTACCATCGTGGCGATGTTGGGCTTGAACAGTCCGTTTCCGATGACCAGCATCCCAAGGCCTGATACCATGAGCCAAAGGGCGAGGGTGTTATCTACAGAGGGATCGATGGCCCCACCTTCGACCTGTATGCTTGGCTGGATGAAGCAGGCACTGAGGAACATCAGGAACTGTCCGATGGCCATACAGATGCCTCCCGTCAGGATGCTACGCCTGTTACCCCAATAGCGGTCGGCAATGTAACCTCCGATGAGAGGGGTGAGGTAGACGAGACTGGTGAAAGTGCCGTAAACCTCTGAGGCACGGGTCATGGTGAACAGGGCTGCCACCATATAAAGCGTCAAGAGCGCTCTCATACCGTAGTATGAGAAACGCTCTGACATCTCTGTTACGAATAACAGGTATAGACCTTTAGGGTGAGAACTCATGCCGTCATCTTCTTGAGTTTCTTCAGCAGTGCGAACATGACGATGGCACTGATGACGCAGAGTCCGATGAGGATGCCCCAGTTTGCCATCAATGGAATCTTGTTCCACAACATCGATGGGATAGAACTGAGGTAGTTACCGATAGCGGTTGCTACGAACCATCCACCCATCATCATACCCTTGTACTTTGGAGGTGCTACCTTCGATACGAATGAGATACCCATTGGTGAGAGGAGCAACTCAGCGAGTGTGAGCGTGAAGTATGTAGAGATGAGCCAAGATGGCGAAAGGATGCTTTGGGTCTGGTCACCCAGATCCTTTGGTGAGATGAGGTCGGTAGATGCCAATGTGATGACTCCGAATCCGAGAGCTGCCACCAACATACCCCATGCGATACGTGCAGGCGCACTTACTTCCTTACCCTTGTTGGCTAACGCTCCGAAGAACGCCATGCTGAACGGAGTGAGGGCAACCACGAAGAATGGGTTGAACTGCTGGAAGTCAGATGGCTGTGCGTTGTATGGGTCACTCATGCCCATGAAGAGTGCGATAGCACCACCTACACAAGCAAGTGTGAGCACACCACAGATGACACGATTCTGCATGGTCTTCGACTGGAAGGTACCGAAACCTGTGTACACAGCTACTGCGAGCAGAGCCAAACTGAAGATGCTGAAGCCGATACGCAAACCTCCGCTGACACTCAGGTTGGTATATTTCTTTGCAAAGAAGGTGAGTGCAGAACCGTTCTGATGGAATGCCATCCAGAAGAAGATGACAACTGCAAAGACAAGCAAGAGGGCGATGATGCGGTCCTTGGTCTGCTTTGGAGTCAGTTCCTCTATTGGTGCAGCAGTTGCCTTTGCCTGCTTAGCAGTCACATCTGCATGCTTGAACCAACCACGGAACAGGAAGTAGATGAGTGCAGAGAGGATGAGTGAACCACAAGCTACACCGAAGCACAGTCCGTAAGCTCCATAGAGCACTTCCAGATAGGCAGGATCTTGGTTTGCAGCATCATATACCATGTTGTATTGTGCCAGATATTGGTTGGTGATGTAGCTGGCCATAGCAGGTGCGAACATCGCACCGATATTGATAGCCATGTAGAAGAGGCTGAATGCAGCATCACGCTTGTCTGAGTATTTCGGGTCGTCGAAGAGATTACCTACAAGTACCTGAAGGTTTCCCTTGAACAGACCTGTACCGATTGAAACGAGTGCCAGACCTCCGAACATCGTGTACATACCTACGTTGTCAGCTCCTGTCGGAACTGCAAGTCCCAGATAGCCGAGGAACATGATAATCATACCGATGGTGACACACTTACCATATCCGATCTTATCGGCTATCATACCTCCGAAGAGTGGTGAGAAATAAACTACAGCAAGGAAGATGGCATAGACGTTACCTGCGATGGATTCGTCCCAGCCGAACTTGGCCTGCATGAAGAGTGTGAAGATGGCAAGCATGGTGTAGTAGCCGAAACGCTCGCCTGTGTTTGCTAATGCAAGTGCAAACAGTCCTTTGGGTTGTCCTTGAAACATAAATTAATTTACTATTTGACGATTTACTATTTAATCCTCCTCGCAAATGGGGATTTATTCCCCCTAAAGGGGGTTAGGGGGTCAATCCTCTTCCTGAAACATTGGGTCCCATGCGGGCAGCCTTACGGGTTTTTGCTTCAGCATGTCGAGCACGGAGGCTGGACAGTAACGGCGGTTCGCCACCACGCGGAACATATATTCGCGGAACCATTCGTCGGTCATCATGATGTAGCCGCTCATGCCGCTCTCCCTCCCCCAGCTGTTCTCCACTTTCCACTTGATGGGTTTGCCGTCGCCGTCGAGGTCAACTGCCATCAGGGTCATAGCGTGTGTGCTGCCGCTGTCGAAGGTCTCGATGCGCTGCTTCTTATTCATGCCGAAGGTGGTGCCGAGGAGGCTTCCGTAGTCGAAGTTCTGGAGGTCGGCAATGCCTGTACTGCGGTCGAGGAACTTATTTACATCGCAACTGAAATACATCTGGCAGCTGTCCTTCAGCGAGGCGATGGCGATGCTCTCCAACTCCTCGATGGGAATGTTGACGTAGAGCCAGTTGTGTCCGTCATAGACGTGGCGGTCGTAGTCGATTTCATATACCTTATTATATGGGCGGCTGGGGTCGTTCATCAGCATGACGTAGTCCTTGTTGAGATCCTCGCCAGC
>JAFZYE010000002.1 GCA_017616445.1 Bacteroidaceae bacterium | reverse complement strand
TCTTTGCAGCGAAATAGAAAAAACAGGCGAAGAGTTTGTCCCTATAATAAATGTCAAGTAATTCAGTATGTAATTCATAAGAATGTCAAGTAATTCAGTTTAACCAGGTGAAAACTGACAAGTAATTTCAGGAAAAGGCAACAATTATCAATTCTCCACATAGTCACACACGGGGACTGGCTCGGTCCCATTCTGGGACTGAAACGGTCCCTCTTTGGGACTCTGGCAGTCCCTCGTTTGGGACTCGTGCCCTCTCCTTATACACAATCAATTGACATCACAGGGTTTTACTTGTGAAGCGGGAGCATTCCTTGTGGTTACTGGTGAAGAGCCAAACAAGAAAAGGCATGGGGTCGCGAAGGTTGAGAAGCATATATTTGTCGGCAAGGCAGAACTGCCAAAACCATTTGAGTGGATTCATGGAGCCATGAGAAACACTCGACTTGAAATCCTGTACTTCGGTCATGCCCGTAAATCGGGTTTTCTTTGTGGCAAGGGCTTCTGGCAGGTATTCAGGAGCCACATCGGCAAGTCGGCACCATTCGACGGGGAGGTTAACTCCTGGAGTGACCTTATAGATTCCGCCATCGACCCTGAAGTTTACTTCCAGAAAATAGAGATTGCCGTCGGCATCTTCGAGGAATTCTACATCAAACAGCCCTTCATAGCCTGTTTCCGCCATCATCGAGATACACCGTTTCCAGATGTCATCATGTTCGCACTTGACGATATCGCCGTAATAGCCGAAGCCTCCATCAGGGAAACGGCTTATGATGTCGTTATAGTCAATATACACCTTCCCTTTCAGTACCATTCCGAAATAATCGATCTCGCACTTCTTCCTGATATATTCCATGACGAGGAATCGGTCGGAGGTGATTGCCTGCTGCCTGGCCTCCAGTTCCTCACGGTTGCGACAGATGCCCTCATCGCATTTCCCTCCGTCAACAGTCTTTATGTTCTTGGTAAAGACAGGGTATGTGATATCATCAGGAATGGCATCGTGTTTCGATAGTTCTTTGGTCCAAGGGATGCGCAGTCCGTGTTTGCTTGCCAACCGAGCTTGAACACGTTTATCCATCAGGTAGCCGATCTGTCCTTGTTCGCCCGCATTCATCAGCAGGAATTTCCTTTTCAGTTCATCAAAGTGCTGGTCAACAAGGTATGCCGGTAGGTCAGGTATGGTCAGGAGGAAGGGTTTGTCGTCGTAGCAGGGATAGTCGTTAAGCAGAAAGTCGAGGATGGCTTCGGCTGATTCAAGTTTGCGGCCTTGGCTGACGTATTTACTTGAAAGCAAGAGGTCGCACTTACGCCCATAGCAATAGCATTCGGGACGGTAACCGCCCTCGCCAAGGCATCTGATCAAGCCCAAGCTATGACATCCGCTTCCACAAAAAACGACGACTCTTTTATCCATTTCAGTTAGAGGCAAGTACACGCCCTCGTCTGCAAAGATACGAAGAAATTAAGAATTAGGAATTAAAAGATAAGAAAAATAGTCTTTAAACTCTATACTTTAGACCATAGATTCAAAAAACATGTCAACTTTCAACTATCAACTGTCAATTTGTGACAATTTGTGTGATTCGTGGTCAAAAACACTAATCATCTGCACATTATTCTACATTTTACATTATACATTTTACATTATTTCGTATCTTTGCATGCGAAAATATCAATCAAATTCTTAATCAAAAAAATGCCAACTAATTAAAAAACCGTCTTAATTCGTTCTATTATGAAAAGATTATTTACACTCATGGCTCTCCTGGCGATGTTCTTGGGAGCAAATTCTAAAACGGTCATCGATACAGAGTTTAGCTACTCTGATATTAGCGATTGGGCTGAGAAAGGTGGATTTGCAAGTAATGATGCTAAGTCACGCCTCTCCCTCGAAGATGGATGTCTATATTTCCATAGTGAAGAGGCAGTAGATCCATTCTATAGTGTTCAGTTTCAGGCATTTGGCGTTAGACATTTAAATCCTAATGCAGAATACACCATCGAATTTAGAATCAAGGGGTCGGTTGCACAGAACATTCGTGCCTATTTCTCGGGTTCTGATGCCCCTGGGGAGTTCGCTCTCACAACAGACTGGCAGATACTGACTTTTAAGTGCAAGAATAATGCAGTTGGAGAGTTCTTCGCTAATAGCGGTATGGTACTCTTTCAGTGTGGTGACTATGTAGGCGACTGGTGGATTTCAAATGTGAAGATCACTCATGAGGAAGAAGACAAACCTGTGGAACAATGGGTGGAACTTCTTACCAATGGTAATGCTGAGAAGGCATGGGCTGATCCAAATGTAAGATTCGATGATCAGGCCAAGAATTTCACTATCTGTGCATGGGGCAAGGTGAAGAACGAAAATATGAATGCAAACGGCGGTTGGGATCCATTCCCTGCTGAAATCGTAGAGGATCCTGACCAACCAGGTAACCACGTATTCGTAGTTCATGCATCTCTTGCTGATACAGATGGTGAAGCTGCTGCATGGGACAACCAGTTCTGGATTGAGGCTCCAAAGGCGATGAAGGCAGGAAGAAAGTATAGGGTTCGTTTCCGTTACAGGGCTTCACAAGAATCACGGTGCCAAACCCGGATTCACTATCAGAATCCAACTGCCCTTAAAACAACTGCTGCTTTAGGTGATATTGCATTCACTCAGGATTGGCAGACCTTTGAAAATGAATTCATTGCTACGAATGATCAAGCTGGTGGTTGGTCAATAGCATTCGACCTTAATTATGAGAATCTCTTACCAACAAATTTCTATTTCGATGACCTCTCTTGGCAGGTAGTAAAGCTTGACGAGGGTTACTTTGTTGCCATTTGCGATGGCTCTACACCAAACTATGACAATGCTGTCAAGTTTAAGCAGGAAGATGGCAAATACACAGCTACCATTGGTAGTAGCGACAATTATGTTTCCGATATCATGATCTCGACCGTATACGGTAACCTTGCGGCGTTCAAGGGCGGTACCATCCAACCAAAAACACTCGTTGCAGGTGAGGAATGTGAATACGAAGAGGTTGGTTCTGCTGTTATCAAGCTCCCAGGTCAGGGCGTATGGAATATTACGATTGCTCCTGAAGCAAAGTCAATAAGATTCGACGTGGTGGAAGGAGATTTGCCTGGTTCCACCCCAACAGCTATCAACAACATGACCAGCACTGACAATGGTGATGCTGTGAAGTACAACCTCGCAGGACAGCGTGTTTCTGCCGACTACAAGGGTGTGGTTGTTGATAAGAAAGGAAATAAGTACTGGGTTAGGTGATTTAGACTTTAGACCCTAGACGTTATATGTTAGACATAGATAAAGGAGTTGCGATCGCAACTCCTTTATTTTATGTGGACCAGCCTGGGCTTGAACCAGGGACCTCCAGATTATGAGTCTGTTGCTCTAACCAACTGAGCTACAAGTCCGATGTACAACGTACAAAAAATAGGTTGTTCTACCAAGATTCGAACTTGGACTGAGGGAACCAAAAACCCTAGTGCTGCCATTACACCATAGAACAATACCTCATAGCATTTTCGAAATGCGGATGCAAAGGTAGTAAAAATTTACCATTTGACAATTTACTATTTACTATTTTTTTTCAAAAAGGGGACAAAAAGCCATCTGCTTGGCGTTTTTTTGACTGAGTTATGCACATTTTTCGCATTTCACTTCCCTCTTTTCACATATTTTACCTATCTTTGCGGTATGAAAAAGAAAAAGGAGAAACCAATCATACACAATAAGCGTAGAAACAAGATCCGACTGCACGATGAGGGCAAGTATACGTTGTTGACTACGGGATTTGCTCTGGTGGTGCTGCTGTGGGGTTGTTTCTACCTGATAGATCACAATATCGGACCTTCATGGTCGCACTGGATTTATTATGGAGTGATGGCGTTGGGTATTGGCATCTATGCCATTCTGCTGAACTTCTTCCGTTGCCCTATCCGCATGTTTCAGGGACCTACCACAAAGTCGGTGGTTGCTCCTGCTGATGGTCATGTGGTGGTGATTGAAGAGGTAGAGGAGACAGATTATTTCCACGACCGGCGTATGATGGTTTCGATTTTCATGAGTCTGACGAACGTGCATGCGAACTGGATTCCTTGTGAGGGTACAATTGTGAAGGTGACGCATGAGGACGGTAACTTCCACAAGGCTTACCTGCCGAAGGCAAGTGAGGAGAACGAGCGCTCGATGGTGGTGATTCGTACACCTCATGGCGAGGACATCATGGCCCGCCAGATTGCTGGAGCATTGGCTCGACGCATCGTGACCTACTCGGAAGAGGGTCAGGAGTGTTACATCGACGACCACATGGGCTTCATCAAGTTCGGCTCGCGTGTGGACCTCTACCTGCCTCTCGATGCTGAGATTCTGGTGAAGATGGGTCAGGCTACGGTGGGTGACGAGACATTAATTGCACGATTGAAATGAAAAAACATATTCCAAATATCATTACTTGCTGTAACTTAATCTGTGGCTGTCTGGCTACAGGTGCAGCTTTTCATCATCATTTTTCCACTGCATTCCTGTTTATCCTCCTGGGTGCTTTCTTCGATTTCTTCGACGGGATGACCGCCCGTGCCCTGAAGGTATCAGGACCTATGGGTGTGGAACTTGACTCTCTGGCAGATGTGGTTACCTTCGGTGTTGCACCTTCTGCGATGATTTTTATCTTGTTCGGTAAGGTTTACTACCCTGAAATCATGTACAACTCGTTCTGGTTCAACGTGATGCCCTGTACGGCTTTCCTGATGGCAGCCTTTTCAGCTTTACGACTGGCGAAGTTCAACATCGACGACCGTCAGCACACTACTTTCATCGGAATGCCTACCCCTGCGAACGCTATCTTCTGGGCTGCACTGATATCGAGTAGCGAGGGGTTCCTGACCTCTTACCGTTTCAACGCACCGTTCCTGCTGGCTTTCGAGATTCTGTTCTGCTGGCTCTTGGTGTGCGAGATTCCGATGTTCTCGCTGAAGTTCCAGAACAAATCGTGGGCAGACAACAAGGTGAAGTATATTTTCTTAATTCTGAGTGCATGCATTCTGACGGCTTGTACCATCATTGGCATCATCGATGGTAACGTGTGGCAGATGCTGTCGCGCGGCATTGCAGGATGTATTGGCACGTATCTTGCTATGAGCATCATTACAGGAATTAAGAAAGGAAAAGAATATGCTTAGATTTCTCAAGTATCTATTTAAGGCAATTGTCCTATTGATACGTGCGTTTCGATGGCTGCAACGCCTGAAACGCAAGATTGTATCGTGGTTTTCAGGCAAACCTGCTGGCACCTCCCAACAGGCTAAGGCTACCATCATCCATCAAGCTCCCGCTAAACCCACGAAGAAGGTGTTCGAGAGCGATGAAGGAAGCTATGTGGAGTTTGAAGAGGTAAGAAGTGAGAGGTGAGAGGTAAGATGTAAGAAGTATGACCGACGACGAAAAATATATGCGTGAGGCCTTGAACGAGGCGAAGGCGGCACTGAAGGACGATGAGATTCCAATCGGTGCTGTGGTGGTGTCGAACGGACGCATCATTGGGCGTGGACATAACCTGACAGAAACGCTTCACGATGTGACAGCTCATGCGGAGATGCAGGCCATCACGGCTGCTGCTGAGTACCTTGGAGGGAAATACCTGAACCAATGTACGCTCTACGTGACTGTCGAACCCTGTGTGATGTGTGCCGGAGCCATCGGATGGTCGCAACTGGGACGTTTGGTCTATGGTGCATCGGACGAGAAGCGAGGCTATATGCGGTACGCACCTCAGGCTTTGCATCCTAAGACAGAAGTGGTCAGAGGGGTGTTGGAAGAGGAGGCTGCGGAGATGATGAAGGCGTTCTTTAAGGGGAAAAGGTAAGAGGTAAGAGGTGAGAGGTAAGAAAAAGGAAGTGAAACGGATACATAGGATTGAGGTCAGTTCAACCAACACGTACGTGAAGGAACTGCTCCTGGAAGGCATCGAGCTACCTGATGTGACGGTAGTAGAGGCCGATTTCCAGACAGGCGGACGGGGCCAGCAAGGTAATAGCTGGGAGAGTGAACGTGGGAAGAACCTCACGTTTTCTTTCGTGTGCCATCCTACGTTCCTTCCTGCCACCAATCAATTCATCCTTTCCCAAGCCATTGCAGTAGCGGTACAACGCACTTTGAGCGAATATACGGACGGCATCACCATCAAGTGGCCGAACGACATCTATTGGAACGACCGCAAGATTTGCGGCACACTCATCGAGTGTAACCTGATGGGGAGTACCATCAAGGACTGCATCATCGGAACGGGCATCAACGTGAACCAGACGGAGTTCAGGAGCGATGCACCCAACCCTGTTTCGCTCGCTCAGATTACGGGCTTCACCTTCAACCGCCAGACCATCCTCGACAGTGTCGTTCAGCAGTTCAAGAAACTGCATGAAGATTTGAAAGATGGAAAAATTGAAGAATTGAAGTCCGAATACATGCAGCACCTGTACCGTCGTGAGGGGTTCTATCTGTATCAGGAACCTGACGGAAAGCCGTTCGAGGCAGCAATTGAGGATGTAGAGCCGATGGGACATCTGGTGCTCAAACTGCGCGACGGAAGCATCAGGAAATATGAATTCAAGGAAATCAAATACATACTATGACATCAACCAAGAACATACATATTGCAGACTACAACTACGACCTGCCCGATGAACGCATTGCCAAGTTCCCATTGGCACAGCGCGACAGCAGCAAGTTGCTTATATATAATAAAGGTGTGGTGAGCGAGGATGTCTTCACGTCCCTACCCCAATACCTGCCGAAGAATGCCCTGATGGTGTTCAACAACACGAAAGTGATTCAGGCACGACTGCATTTCAAAAAGGAGACGGGTGCCACCATCGAGGTGTTCTGCATGGAGCCATTCGCTCCTGCCGAGTATCAGCAGAACTTTGTAGAGAAAGGCTCTGTGGAGTGGCTCTGTATGATTGGCAACCTGAAACGGTGGAAAGAAGGGCGACTGACACGTCAGGTTGACGTCAATGGTCAGACCATTACCTTCTGCGCTGAACGACTGCCCTACGAATCACCCAATGCCACAGGCACCAACCACCGTGTTCGTTTCTCATGGGACGGCCCTTTCACCTTCTCCGAGATTCTCGAAGCCGTAGGCGAACTCCCTATCCCACCCTACCTGAACCGTGAGACACAGGAGAGCGACAAACGCACCTATCAGACCGTCTATTCGAAGATAAAAGGTTCGGTAGCAGCCCCAACGGCAGGGCTTCACTTCACTGACAATGTACTGCGTGCCCTCGACGCCTCAGGCATCGACCGCGAAGAACTCACCCTACACGTAGGTGCAGGCACGTTCAAACCTGTGAAGAGCGAGGAGATTGGCGACCACGAGATGCATTCTGAGTATATCGTCGTCAAACGTCAGACCATCGAGAAACTCATCAAGCATGGAGGTGAAGCCATCGCCGTAGGTACCACCTCTGTCCGTACCCTCGAAAGCCTTTATTACATCGGACTGAAGACATTGCAGAATCCTGATATCACAGAAGAGGAGTTGCATGTCAACCAGTGGGAACCGTACCAAGAGGTGAGAGGTGATAGGTTAGAAGTAAGAGATGTCTTACAGGCGTTGTTGGATTGGATGGACAGGAACGAACTGAAGGTGTTGCACACCACCACCCAGATCATCATCGCACCAGGCTACGACTACCATATCGTCCGTTGGATGGTGACCAACTTCCACCAACCACAGAGCACCCTGCTGCTCCTCGTTTCGGCCTTCGTCAAAGGTGATTGGCGTACCATCTACGACTACGCCCTCAGCCACGATTTCCGCTTCCTCAGCTATGGCGACAGCAGCCTGCTGAAGATGAAATAAAACAAATTTCACAAATTCAAGTTGAAGGAGTTAAAGGCCTGCGGCCTAGAAGTTAACGAAGTTACCGCTGCGCTCCGAAGTTACCGCTTGAGCTACGCTCTTCGCTCCGACGGAACCATAGGATGTATACATCAGCAAACTATCGTCGAACGTAGTGATAACTCCGAGGCCGTAGGCCGATAACTTCTCTAACTCCGAGCGAAGCGATAACTCCTAATTTTTACATTTTTTCATTTTTACATTGCCATCATGACCACAATTACACTTTTCACATTGCCGCTTGCGTCCCAGACGCTTTCTCCCTACTGGTATTGGATCATCCTTGGCGTTCTTGCCCTGGGCGGAATCGTCCTACCCATCATCGACCGCATCAACAAGAAACGCAAGTACGAAAGTAATATTGAGTGGTGTCGTGACATTCCGTTGGACTGCAACCTGGATGAAGCCTACGCCATCCTGAACCAGTTACATGAAGGATCATGCAAGGACGACAACCGCCTCTCGGCTTACATCCTCAAACTCATTCAGATGGAAGCACTGGGCATCGAGCCCCACCCCAACAAAGACGGCCAGACGGTACCAGCGTTTGTGGTGAAGACGTGGAAGTCAGCCAATGAGGATGGAACTGACGACCAAAAACTGATGCACCAAATCTTCAACATCTTCGAACAGGCGGCAGGCGACGACAAGGTGATTGAGCCCAAGGAGTTGAAGACATTCATGGAGAACGAATGGGACAATACCGTTGTTCTCACGTTCGTCAACGCCCTTCACAAAGGTCATTACATCGATCTGTCAGAACACAAGGACGACATCCGACAGCTGTTGGGACTGAAGAAGTTCCTCAAAGAGTTCACGCTTGTCAAAGAGCGAGGCATGCAAGAGGCAACCTTGTGGAAAGACTATATGGTGTGGGCCACCCTCTTCGGCTGTGCGCCAACCGTCGTACAAGAGATGCAGAAAATCAATCCAGAGTACTTCAAGATGGACGGCCTTGCCCGTCAGATGTTAGACAGCATCACAACGCCCGACATGCATAAATCATTCGTGAAAGCATCCAACACGGCTTATTCCAAACTGCAATCCTATCATGACGACGAAGAAAGAGGCATCCATCGCAGTTCCGGCAGCGGAGGTCACGCATCACTCGGTGGAGGTAGCGGCCACTCAGGCGGTGGCAGCGGAGGCGGAATCAGGTGAGACCATTTCTCACCCCTTGGTTAATTGGTTAACAAATTGTCAAGTTCGTTAGGAGTTAGAAGTTAGGAGTTAGGAGTTGGCCAATCTCGCTGAATCTCTTCACTTTTCACCCTTCTTCATTTTCCCTTAAGGGAAAATTTTGTAGCCCTTAGGGGCTGCAAAAATCACGCTTGATTTTCACGGTGCAAAGGTACGAAATAGTTTGGGCGGTCTACGAATAAATCATTAACTTTTTTCGTTAAAAATGAAAAAAAATTTTTAGCGTCTCACCGTCTCAGTGCTACAGTTAAAATATAACCCTTCCCTACCATAAAAATACTTCTATATTTATATATATAAATATAGAGTTCAACTTTGACCCTCTGGTTATTGGTTTCCTTCTAACTGTAGCGCTGCAACGCTGCAACGCTCGATTGTCTTTTTCTGACAAAGACGTGGTCTTGACATCGATGGACAAGAGCGCAAAATTGCGCTCTGTGCCAACGAGCTGAAAGCTAAAAAAATTGGTACAGAGCTGAATTCAGCCCTGCACCAACGAGGGAAAAATTGCGCCCGTTACCACTGACAACGATGACGATGACACCGATGACAATAGGGCATTTATTTTTTTAGCCTTATTTCACCATGAACTTCTGGCCGTTCTGGATGTAAAGACCCTTGGTTGGGTGGGCAACTTCACGTCCTGCAAGGTCGAAGATGCGACCAGCGCTCTTGGCATCAGCATTGATGCTCTTCACAGCTGAATCGTTCTCACCGATGGTGACGTTGAACGCATAGAGTTTGTTGTTGTACTCCATGTAAAGAACGGTTGTGTAGACGTTGTTGATATTTGCATCGTCAACTACCCATGAGCGGATGCCACCCTCGATGAATCCGAGTGTGAAGACAGCTTGTTCGATGTCCTCGATAGCTTCGCCTTTCTCGTTGAATGCAAATCCGTACATGTCGTCGAAGTTAGCTGCAACGAGGTCGCCCATCGTGTCGACTACCTTCCAGACACCATTCTCCAAGAGTTCGTCCTCTGAACAAACAAGTTCCTCGCAGCAGCGGCTGAGGTTGAGTGCCACCTCGTCGAAGTCGTCACCTTGAGGGTTACGGGCCTTGAGAGTGAGGTTTTCTTCTGCGATTGGCTTGATTTCGACAATCTTATCGACGAACTTCAAGGTCACGTTGAGCTTCAGTGCCTTTCCGTTCCAGAAGTCTACGATGTAGAAGGTAGCAGTTGAGTATTCGCCTGGCTGACGGAGTCCTGGTACTGTGTACCAATGGATGTAGCTCTCGTAGTACCACATAGCGAATGCGCCATTGCCTGTGTAGCTTGCAGCATAAGCGTTGTGGTTCTCGTCTTCAGCCGACATCCAGAAGCCTCCACCTGTAGCACCATTGTTTGCTTCGCTAACTGAGTAAGCGGTAGTCAGAGAACCATCGGCAGTCACACCATAGAGGATTCCGCTGTTGCCCAACGTCATCTCAGCATCCTGCATAAAGGTCTGTCCGATTTCCCATGCAGAAGCAGATGGAACGAGTTTCACGATGAGGTCGTAGTCGATAATCTCACACTCCTCGAACGTGTACTGAGGACTCATGATTGACATGTTGACCTTCACCTCATAATAGTGGGTGCCATCGACAACCAGATAGAGCGAACCTGTACACATTTCGCCACCGTTGAATGCGTTTGGCTTGTTACCAAGACCCATGCGGGCATCAGCATCGTAGTAGTTGACATAGAAGGCCGCATCGCTGTATGACTGGACAATACCTGAAGGAGTCATCCAGAATCCGTGTACGTGGTTTTCATCGCTGTTGTCGGCAGTATAGCTTGTTGTGATGCCTCCAGCTGCGTTATTACCTGTCAGCACGAAGTCCTCTGGTGTCACAGCCTTACCCATCTGAGTGGTGAAGAGTGCTGCGATAGAATCGAGGTTGAGGTCAAGGTATTCGAGTTCGGTCCAGGTCTTGCGTGGGTCACGATTGACCACTGTCCATATCTGTCCGCCCACCTTAGTCAGGTCGGTGATTGGCGTCATGTTAGGAATGGTGAGTGCGAGGTGGATGATGTAAGCCTGATCGCCATAGACGAGATAGACATCACCGTAGCGGGTCTGTCCAGGCTTGATGGCATTGAGGGTCTGACCGATACCGCAGTAGAGCCACTGTCCGTTCTCGTCGTCCACATATTGCATACCCATAATCCAGAAGATATTGTTGTCGCGATAGCCTCCGTTGCGACATTCCATGCTCTCCTCTTCCTCACCTTCGAACTTCACACCTCCGCAGAAGTAGAAACCTGGCGCAGGAACAGCCGAACCGTTGCTGCTCAGTCCTCCCCAGTCGTTCGCCTCCTCGTTGAACTCCTTCACAAACAACATTTCCTTAAAAACTTGCTGCATATACTCGCTGGTCATACCCAACGCCTCAGCAGCTCCATTGAGTGGAATCCAGTAGTACTCCGACCCCCATTCGTTGCTTGCCTGTTTCAGTTCCTGTGTAATGCTATAAGTGGTCTCACCTGCAATTGTCAACTTCGACAAGTCAGTCACAGGCTCCTTATCGATGCCGTCAGGATAGAGCACTGAGAAGTTGAATTCAAATGTAGCCTTACCACCATTGAGGTTGATAGACACAACACCATGAGCTGTTTCGCCCTTTGGGAATGCGTTGGAAGGTACCTGACAAACGGTGAACGACAGGCGGTCTTCTGTGATATCCCATTCGTGGATATAGACACCCCATACAGAGAGAGAATTGTCCCAGCTACAGAAGTTTCCTTCCAAGGTCATTTCATAGCCACCATACTGCTCGCTATGGAACGTGTAGCTTGTTGTAGCCGATTCCAATTCAAAGAATCCGTCAACTAAATAGTCGTTTGAATTCTTTGCCTTTGCAGCACGCTCATCAAGTGCATCCACCAACTGAGCAGGTGTACATTGCAACTGGGCAGCCACCTCAGAGAGTTTGAAGTCGACATCGATACCTTCCGTCCAATTGTAACGCGGAACGTCAGTTACGTCAGCCGAGAACTGTGCCTTCATGCCAAGCGATGTCAGCATCATGACACTCATCAAGAAAGTAAAAATTTTTTTCATAAGCAGTTAAAATTATAAAGATTGATAATCAATTAGTTTATTCGTGGCAAAGATAACAAAAAATAAAGAACGAAGGATGAAAAAAGAGGAAAAATACAAAAAAAGATTATTGATTAAGATAAAATGGTAAATAATTTGTACCTTTGCATCAGAAAATGGCCCAACACCAAAGGCAAAGGGCGAAAGTTTATTACACAAAAGCATTATGGGAAAAATCAGAGGAAGGAATAAAGAAAAGACTTATCTTATCTTGTTTGGAATGTTGCTCTCGATAGCAGCTCCGATTGTCGTGTGGCTATACACGGGAAAAGACGTACATAGCTACACCGTGAATTTTATGGGTGAGCATAAAGTAAAGATATTTGTATGGGCAGTGTTCTTTCTGGTCAGCAACATCACAAATTGCTTATGCCCTTACACACATCAGTTTGTCAGAAGCGGGAGCCATCTGGCCAGAATCGCATTTGTCATCCTATCGTTCATCTTCGCAGAGCGTTGGTGGTACGGCTTCTATTCATTTGTCTTCCTGTTTATTCCAGCCATCCTGCTCACCAAAAAAGACGACCAGTACGAGGCCGGCTATTTGAATGTCGTCCTATCAAACATCGGAACGATGATCAGCATCGTTGTACTTGTCTTTGCTTATCTTTCGTTGTTCAAGGCAATTTGAAAATTGAGATGTTCTCGAAATTTACAACTACATGCTGAATCATTAAAGGGAGTTAGGAGATATAAACGGGAGAAAAGAGGGTGAAGACCTACAATTTCTTCCGTTTTTTTTTGTAGTTACAAAAAATGTTGCTACCTTTGCAATTCAAAAGCCACGCGCACACTCGCACATGCGCGAGGGAAGATAAGGACAAGAACTATGAAAAGAAATATAAAAATCGACTGAATATGGAAAAAACATGGAGATGGTTTGGCAAGAAAGACAAAATCACACTTGCACAACTGAGACAAATCGGCGTGGAGGGCATCGTTACAGCGTTGCACGATGTACCCCTCGGAGAAGTATGGACACGTGAGAAAATTCACGACCTAAAGACATACATCGAGAGCTTTGGCATGCGCTGGAGCGTGGTAGAGAGTCTGCCTGTAGTGGAAACCATCAAGTACGGCGGTCCTGACCGCGACCACCAGATTGAAGTATATAAGGAGTCGCTGCGTAACCTCTCAGCAGAGGGTATCCACACGATCTGCTACAACTTCATGCCTGTATTGGACTGGGCACGTACGGATTTGTTCCACAACAACCCCAACGGAGCCACAAACCTCTACTTCAACTATGCAGAGTTCGCCTACTTCGACATCTATATCCTGAAGCGTGAAGGAGCACGCGAGGAATGGGCAAAATTCAAATTTCCAGAGGGATGGGGCGAAGGCCGTAACGTGTTGGCAGAATGCGACGAGTTGGCCAAGACCATGACTCCTGAGAAAGACCACAAGCTCGTTGAGACCATCATCATCAAGACACAAGGTTTTGTGAGTGGTAACTTCAGCGAGAACGACGAAGCTCCTATCAAGAAGTTCCGCGACTTCCTTGACCTCTACAAAGGCATCGACAAGGCACAATTGCGTGCCAACATGAAATATTTCCTCGAGGCCATCATGCCAACTTGCGAGGAGTGCAATATGAACATGTGCGTACACCCTGATGACCCACCAATCGAGGTGCTGGGTCTGCCACGCATCGTCCGTACAGAAGAGGACATACAGTGGTTCCTTGATGCTGTACCCAACAAGCATAACGGTCTGACATTCTGTGCAGGAAGTCTGAGTGCAGGAGCCTACAACAACGTGGTGGAGATGGCCAAGAAGTTCGCCTCCCGTACCCATTTCGTTCATCTGCGTAGCTGCCACATCTTCCCTAACGGAGACTTCACAGAGGCAAGCCACCTTGGAGGACGTGCCGACCTCATTGAACTATGCCGCATCTTTGAGAAGGAAAATCCTCAGTTGCCAATGCGTGTGGACCACGGTATGACCTTCACAGACGAGCCTGGTGGCATCATGGACGAATCAAGTCATGGTCACAATGCCGGCTACACCCTATTGGGTCGAATGTTTGCGATGGGACAGGTACAAGGTATCATCGCTACAGTAGACCGTGAACTTGGCATTGAATACAAACAACCAGGATTCTTTGATTAATGCATAATTCATAATGCATAATTCATAATTAATAACGTATGAAACTGAACGATATATTTAGCGGCCAGTATAACGCCGCAGAGTGGGAGCAGAAAGGCTATGAGCTCCCCAAGTTTGACATTAAGGCTTTACGTGAAAAGACAGCTAAAGAACCCACATGGGTACACTTCGGAGGTGGTAACATCTTCCGCGCCTTCCCTGCTGCCATCCTCAATGATGCCCTGAACACAGGAAAGTACGACCGCGGTGTCATCGTGGCTGAGACCTTCGATTTCGAAGTCATCGACAAAGCGTATGCACCTTACAACAACCTCTCGCTGTCGGTCAGCCTTTGTTCTGACGGCAACATCGAGAAAAAAGTGATTGCAAGTGTGACAGAAGCACTGAAGGCTGATCCTCAGTTCCCTGATTGGCAGCGATTGGTGGAAATCTTCCAGAAGCCATCACTCCAGATGATTTCGTTCACCATCACAGAGAAAGGATACACTTATAATGAAGCGGATCTGGCTCGCGGACTGAAACCTGTATTCGCAATGGGTAAGGTGTGTGCCCTGCTGCTGGAACGCTTCAATGCTGGACAGTTGCCACTGACTGTGCAGTCGATGGACAACTGCTCGCACAACGGCGACAAGGTGAAGGCAGGTGTCTTTGCTTATGCTGAGCGCTGGGTGAAAGACGGACTGGTACCAGCTGCATTCCTCGACTTCCTAAGAGACGAAACGAAGATAACCTTCCCATGGTCAATGATTGACAAGATTACACCCCGTCCACACGAGAAGGTAAAGGAAATGCTGGCCAAGGATGGTTTCGAGGACAACGACTACATCGAGACAGAGAAGCACACCTTTACCGCTCCGTTCGTAAATGCCGAAGAGGTACAGTATCTGGTCATCGAGGACAACTATACCAACGGTCGTCCCCCACTCGACTTAGGCGGTGCCCTCTACACCACACGTGAAACAGTCGACAAGGTGGAGACCATGAAGGTGACCACCTGCCTGAATCCCCTCCACACAGCAATGGCGATTTATGGTTGTATGCTGGGCTATACGCTCATTTCAGCAGAGATGGCTGACGAAGACCTGCGTCCGTTCATCCAGAAGATCGGATACATGGAAGCAATGCCTGTGGTTGTTGACCCAGGAGTGCTGAACCCATACGAATTTATCGGAGCAGTCATCAACCGCCGTTTGCCCAACCCATTTATGCCAGACGCTCCTCAGCGTATCGCTTGCGACACATCACAGAAGTTGCCCATCCGCTTTGGCGAAACGTTGAAGAAATATGTGGCACGCGGTCTCGATAAGTCGAACCTCGTACTCATTCCCCTCACTCTCGCTGGTTATGCCCGTTACCTGAAAGGCATCAAGGATGACGGAACCCCGTTCGACTGTTCACCCGACCCACTACTCGAAGAACTGCAAGCCATTGTAGCTCCTCTGGAAATCGGTAAGCCAAATCAAGACTGGAGCTGTCTGAAGCAGCTGTACTCACGCAAGGATGTCTTTGCCATCGATCTCTACGAAGCAGGACTTGGTGAGCAGATTGAAGGTATGGTGAAAGAGTTGTTTGCGGGTCCTGGTGCTGTCCGCAAGACCCTTCACAAATATGTTTCAGCAAGATAGTGGGAAAAGCCCCCTCTAACTCCCCCAAGGGGAGGAAGATGTAAATTGTTAAATATAGAATGTAAAAAATGAAGACTTGTAAAAGTATCATAGGAATCGTAGTGATGTGTATGCTGCTATGTGCATGCGACAGTTCGCTACAAAGAAAACACCTGATAGGCAAGTGGACACAGGTGAACATCGAAAGCCGTATTGCTGACGGAGAGCCAGAGGAGACCGACGAAACAGCCGTATGGACCTTCTTGAACGACTCAACCTACACCATCGAAGACGAGGAACAGACAGAGACAGGCCGATGGAGTCTTGAAGACAGTGTGTTGACCTTGCTGGCTATCGGGGAAGACGACAGCCTGACGACCAGCTACGAGATCATCCTCTGCCAGAACGACTCACTCGTACACAGCTCAGAAGTTGAATCCGACTACGGCATCATCACAGAAACTACCACATTAATCAAAAGCGAATGATAGCAGAAATCATCAGTCCCCAATTACCCCAATATGCCACCTTTCAGGATTGGCTGCAAGACACGAGCTACTTTGAGATGATCGTCAAAGGTCTGATCATCGGCATCATTGCGTCAGCACCCATGGGTCCTGTAGGCATCCTGTGCATCCAACGCACCCTGAACAAAGGACGTTGGGAAGGATTCGCAACAGGAGCTGGAGCATCTTTGTCGGACATCATCTACGCCATCATAACAGGTTTCGGTTTGAAATTCATCATCGATATCATTGAAGATCCCATCGTCGCCTTATGGCTAAAGACCATAGGTGGAATCCTGCTGTTCCTGTTCGGTATCTTCACCTTCATGTCGAAACCCAAAGAAACGACGAAAGTGGTGAAACGCAATAAAGGCACGCTGTTGCAGAACTTCCTGACCGGATTTGCCGTCACCGTGTCCAACCCGCTGATTATCTTCCTGTTTGTCGCAACCTTCGCGATGTTCACTTTCATCATCGTGGAGAACTTCATTGCCCAGATTATCGGCTACATCTTCATCGTCGTAGGTGCTTTGCTATGGTGGTATGTGCTGACATGGCTGGTGGACAAGGTGCGCAACAACTACAACATGCGCATCATCTACATCATTAACAAGTCTATCGGCATCGCTGTGATGATAGGTGCCATACTCATGATACTCTATACCGTAACGGGACACGCCATCGACCTGAGCGAGTTCCGATTCCCATTTAACCAATAAGTATGAACGAACAAGAAATACAGAAACGAAGAACATTTGCGATTATCAGTCACCCGGATGCAGGAAAGACCACCTTGACAGAAAAACTATTGCTGTTTGGTGGACAGATTCAGGTAGCTGGTGCTGTAAAATCAAATAAAATCAAGAAGACAGCCACATCGGACTGGATGGATATCGAAAAGCAACGTGGTATATCAGTCTCTACGTCCGTGATGGAATTTGACTATAAGAACTACAAAGTAAACATTCTGGACACCCCAGGTCACCAAGACTTCTGCGAAGACACCTTCCGTACCCTGACGGCAGTAGATTGTGCCATCATCGTGATTGACGGTGCAAAAGGTGTGGAAGCCCAGACACGCAAGCTGATGACGGTTTGCCGAATGAGAAAGACACCCGTCATCGTGTTCATCAACAAGATGGACCGTGAAGGACGCGACCCATTCGACTTGCTTGATGAAGTAGAGTCGGAACTGCAAATCAAGGTACGTCCACTCTCGTGGCCAATCAATCAAGGACAACGGTTCAAGGGTGTGTACAACATTTATGAACAAAACCTCAACCTATTCACACCCAACAAACAAGTGGTGACGGAGAAGGTAGAGGTAGATATCAACACCTCCGCACTCGACGAATTTGTTGGGGAAAGCGATGCCAACAAACTTCGTGAGGACCTTGACCTCATCGAAGGAGTCTATCCGGAATTCGATGTCAACACATACCTCAGCGGTGAGGTGGCCCCTGTGTTCTTTGGCTCAGCCCTCAACAACTTTGGTGTACAGGAACTGCTCGATTGCTTCGTAGAAATAGCACCAAGCCCACGTCCTACACAGGCCGAGGAGCGACTTGTAGAGCCCACAGAGCCTAAGTTTACAGGATTTATCTTTAAGATTACAGCGAATATCGATCCGAACCATCGTTCGTGTACAGCATTCTGTAAAGTTTGCTCAGGCAAGTTCGTGAGAAATGCCCCCTACCAACATATCCGGCAGGGAAAGACCGTTCGCTTCTCCTCCCCTACTCAGTTTATGGCGCAAAAGAAGAGCACCATAGAGGAAGCCTACCCTGGCGATATTGTAGGTCTGCCAGATAATGGCATCTTCAAAATCGGAGATACACTTACAGAGGGTGAGCAGTTACATTTCAAGGGACTACCAAGTTTCTCGCCTGAGATGTTCAAATACATCGAGAATGCCGATCCAATGAAGACCAAGCAACTCGCAAAAGGAATCGACCAACTGATGGACGAAGGTGTGGCGCAGATGTTTATCAACCAGTTCAACGGAAGGAAACTCATTGGAACGGTAGGACAGTTGCAGTTCGAGGTCATCCAGTATCGTCTGGAAAACGAATACAACGCACAATGCCGTTGGGAGCCTGTCAGCCTATATAAGGCATGCTGGATAGAAAGT
Source organism: Bacteroidaceae bacterium (assembly GCA_017616445.1). GTDB lineage: Bacteria > Bacteroidota > Bacteroidia > Bacteroidales > Bacteroidaceae > Colivivens. The sequence continues at coordinate 24,714 of JAFZYE010000002.1, read as the reverse complement.
GACGACGATGCCGAGTTGGATGCTTTCAAGAAACGTAAGTATCAGTACATGGCAAAAGACCGAGACGGACGTGATGTTTTCCTAGCAGACTCAAACTACGTGCTCCAAATGGCACAACAGGATTTCAAGCATATTAAATTCCATTTCACAAGCGAATTCTAAAAGGGCTACAGGAAAAGGGCTAAAGATATAAAAGGAAATGTTACAAGACGAGATAAAGAAAGCAGTTGAAGTGATGCGACAAGGTGGAGTCATCCTCTACCCTACCGATACGGTATGGGGCATCGGCTGCGATGCCACCAACCCAGAGGCAGTCAAGCGTGTGTATGAAATCAAACGACGTGATGACAGCAAGGCCTTGATTTGTCTGGTAGACAGCGACGCACGTCTCTCGCGTTATGTACGCAACGTAGCAGACGTCACCTGGGACATGATAGAAATGGCAGAGAAACCCCTCACCATCATCTTCGACCAAGCCGTCGGATTGGCACCGAATCTGCTTGCTGAAGACGGAAGTGTTGGGATGAGAATCACCAAAGAGGAGTTCTCCAAAGAACTCTGTTTCAGGTTCCAGAAACCCATCGTATCGACGAGTGCTAACATCAGCGGAGAACCTACAGCGCAGACGTTCGATGAGATTTCGGACGACATCAAGAACGCTGTAGATTACGTAGTGAGGTACAACCGCCAATGTAAGGAAAAGCATAAACCATCGAGCATCATTAAGATTGACGCTAATGGAAAGTTCCAGATTATCAGAGAATAACACAAAACAGTAGAGGGAAAAGCATGAAGTATTCATTCGTCAGACGCGAAGCGACCATCATCCGCAACATCACAGAGTGGATTAAGGGCGATCACACCAATCGCCAGATTGTGCTGATGCTTAGTTTGGTTGTAGGTCTTTGTTCAGGATTGGCTGCCTTCATTCTGAAATATCTGGTGGAGGAAATCAAGCATCTGCTGACGAATCAGTTCAATTTGTCAGAAACGAATGGTCTGTACATGCTCTACCCAGCGGTCGGTATCTTGATTGCTGCCCTTTTTGTGAGGTTTGTCGTGAAGGACGATATCAGTCATGGAGTCACAAAGATTCTCTACGCCATCTCAAGAAAGCGAGCGCGCATCAAAGGGCATAACCGCTGGACCAGTATCGTTGCCAGTTCCATCACAATCGGATTCGGAGGATCGGTAGGAGCCGAAGCACCTATCGTCTTGACAGGCTCAGCATTCGGATCGGACCTGGGTAAACGTTTCAACCTTCCTCGTAACACGGTCATGCTACTTGTGGGCTGCGGTGCTGCTGGAGCTGTAGCTGCCATCTTCAAAGCTCCGATTGCAGGCGTTATGTTTGTGTTGGAAGTATTGATGCTCGACCTGAATATGGCCTCCCTTCTGCCGCTACTCGTCACCTGTCTCACCTCCGTCTGTGTGTCGTACGCCCTCTATGGAACCGACTCGATGTTCTCATTCAACCTTGAGAAGGCATTCACGATTGACATCATACCAGGATGTATCGTCTTAGGAGTCTTTTGTGGTCTTGTTTCCCTCTACTTCACACGTGCCATGAACTGGTTTGAGGGTATCTTTGGCAAGTTGGCAAAACCATGGATGAAATTCCTCGTAGGTGCTACCGTCTTAGGTGTACTCATCTATTTCTTCCCCGCAATGTACGGTGAAGGTTACGATGTGATTTCTCAGCTTATCAACAACGCTCATCCGGATACCATCATGCACAACACTTTGTTCTACGGTAGTAATACTCTGCTGATTTACCTCGGACTTGTGTTGTTGTTGAAGGTATTCGCCACCACCGCTACCAACGGAGCAGGAGGATGTGGTGGAGTATTTGCTCCTTCTCTGTTCCTCGGCTGTATCGCAGGCTTCATTTTCGCCAACCTCTGGGATCAAAGCTTGGGATTGCATTTAGGGAACAGCGGATTCCTTTCATCGAAAAACTGTGCACTCTATGGTATGGCTGGATTGATGTCAGGAGTGATGCACGCACCTCTGACGGGTATCTTCCTTATTGCCGAGTTGACGGGAGGATATGGCTTGTTTGTGCCGCTGATGATTGTTTCTGTCGTATCCTTCCTTACCATCAACACCTTCGAACCTCACAGCATCTATGCCATGCGACTGGCTCGTAAGGGTGAGTTGATTACACATGACAAGGATAAGGCCATCTTGACCATCATTAACCTGGAATCTCAAATTGAGACCGACTACAAACAGTTCACTCCAGATATGGATCTCGGAAAGATGGTATCTGTCATTTCGAAAGCACACCGAAATATATTCCCTGTTACAGATAGGAACGGCAAGTTCCTGGGAGTAGTCACCCTCGACTCCGTCAGGAAATACATTTTCCGTCCTGAGTTATATCACCAATTCACAGTTACGTCGTTCATGAAAGACCCACCTGCGCTACTGAACACAAACGACACACTGAAAATCGCCACAGAGAAATTCGATGAAACCAAAGCATGGAATCTGCCTGTTGTCAACGAAGACCATCAATTCCTTGGATTCGTATCACGTTCAGGACTATTTAATTCATATCGCGAGGTACTCGTAACTTTTTCTGCCGAATAAACGCCAATCAACGGTATGATGCCTCTATAATATATAATAAGGAGTATGGACAAACAAGATTTGAGAATTGTATATATGGGAACTCCCGACTTTGCAGTTGAGAGTTTGAAATGTCTTGTAGAAGGCGGTTTTAACATCGTTGGGGTTATCACAATGCCCGACAAACCAATCGGACGACATGGGAGTGTACTTCAACCAAGTCCAGTGAAGCAATACGCTGTAGAAAAAGGTCTGAAGGTATTACAACCAGAAAAGCTAAAGGACGAGGCCTTCATCGAAGAACTTCGCTCCTTGAATGCTGATCTCCAAATCGTTGTTGCGTTCCGAATGCTGCCAGAAGTCGTATGGAGCATGCCTCGACTCGGCACATTCAACCTCCACGCATCATTGCTCCCACAATACCGTGGTGCTGCACCACTCAACTGGGCCATCATCAACGGAGAGAAGGAAACGGGTATCACAACCTTTTTCCTCAAGCACGAAATCGACACAGGAAAGGTGATTCAACAAGTGCGGATTCCAATTGAAGAGACTGATAACGTGGGTATCATTCACGACAAACTGATGATGTTAGGAGGTAAATTGGTCATAGAAACAGTTGATAACATCCTGGCAGGAACCATCAATCCCGTAGAACAAAGTACACTTGCTCTTGGCGAGTTGAAACCAGCTCCCAAGATTTTCCGCGAAACATGCCAAATCAACTGGAAGGAGAAGAACACGAAGCAGATCTACGACTTCATACGAGGCCTCAGTCCTTATCCAGCAGCTTGGACCACATTGCAGTCCCCCAATGGGAAAACACAGGAAATCAAGATTTACGAAGCGACGAAGGAATCGGTAGCTGACGACACAAACACCATTGGGACAATCATCACAGACGGAAAAAACTACCTGAAAGTTAGGACCTCTGATGGCTACATCAAAATCAAGACCCTACAACTGTCAGGCAAGAGACGGATGGACGTGAATGACTTCTTACGAGGGTTTAAATACGAAAATGAGATGAGAATGTGTTAAAAATAACAAGATTTAGGCATTTTTTCTTGATTTTTCTTGCATAATTGCCAAATCTTCTGTTATTTTGCACCGAAATTTGATAACTTTCATACATTACGAACAATTAAAACAATATTGCCTATAGAAGAAACATTACGCTAAGAAACAACGTCAGTCAATGTAGCGGTGAACACTACGTGTGGTGAGACTGGCACTAAATAGAGCATAATGAATAATTTGAAAACCCTTACCGACGAGACTCTGGTAAGATTATATGTAGAAGGCAATAATGAAGCATTCAACGTATTGTTGGATCGTTATGAAAGTAAAGTTTTCACATACATCAACTATATCGTTCGCAACAGAGGCGTAGCTGAAGACTTGTTCCAAGATACTTTCATGCGTGTGGTAGCTACACTTAAAGGTGGCAAATATGCTGAGCAACAAAAGTTCAGCGCATGGCTCATGCGTATTACCCACAATATCCTGGTTGACTATTTCCGCCATCTGAAAAACGAGAAGAGCATCTCGAACGATGAGAACGAAGTGGATCTTTTCAATGACATCAAGCTTGCAGACGAAGATAACGTAGAGACGATGATGATCAAATCGCAGAACCTCAATGGCATAGAACGGATTATCAGCATGCTCCCAGAGAACCAGCAAGAGATTATCAATCTGCGCTACTATCAGGACATGAGTTTCAAAGAGATAGCCACAATGCTCAATTGCAGCATCAACACGGCCTTAGGTAGAACTCGCTATGCGCTGATCAACCTGAGAAGATTGGCTGTTGAATACAATATCAGCCTTGCATCGTAATGAAGCCTCACAATCATTTTACTGCATTTTTACGCATAAACGCACTTTTAGAGCAAAGTTTTGTGCTGTTTCCATAAAAAAAAGTAATGATTATTAAAAAAAACTTCAATTTCGAGAACAACGTATCAAAAAACATCGTAACTTTGCACTCGGTTTTAGAAAGCAAATGATTGTTTAACAATTTAAATTACAAAAAAAATGAAGAAGCTTTTAGTTGCATTCGTTGCAGTTGTTGCTGTTTCTTTCGCATCTTGTGTTAACACTAACACTCAGGTTGCTGACGCACTTGATTCACTTGCAAACGAAGTTGAGGCTGCTGCAGACTCTATCGAAGCTGCTGCTGATACTCTTGCTTTGGACACAATTGCTGAGTAATTAGTAACCACAACGGATCAATGTTAGGTGATACACCTAATTGAGAGAATTGAAACCTGGGGACTTTGTCAACAGGTTTTTTGTTTTCAAAAAAACTCACCTAAGGAAACAGGTTTTTTGTTTTTCATAAAAACTATCCGTTATCTCGTTATATCGATATAACGAGATTCCGCAAAACTTCTATGTCAGGAATCTACATCCATATTCCCTTCTGCAAAACACGCTGCATCTACTGCGACTTCTTCTCTACCACACAATTAGAACAGCGTGAGCTATATGTTGATGCAATTTGTAAGGAGATTGGGATGACTGACAAATACTTGGATGGTGACACGATTCACTCCATCTACTTCGGAGGAGGTACTCCATCACAACTCGACACCAAACAAATCGGCCGTATTTTCGACACCATCCAAGCCCACCACCCTATTGCTCCAGACTGTGAAATCACCATTGAATTGAATCCTGATGATGTCACAAAAGCCTATGCGGACAGGTTACGCCAGTTACCCGTCAATCGTGTCAGCCTCGGCATCCAATCTTTTCATGATGATATCTTGCGGTTCATTCATCGACGCCACACATCACAGCAAGCCATCGATGCCGTCCGCCTACTACAGGAAAACGGCTTTCGCAATATCAGCATCGATCTGATGTTCGGCTTCCCTGATGAGACCCTTGAGGCCTGGCAGTACGATATTGAGCAAGCACTCCAGATGAACGTTCAGCACATTTCAGCATACTCGCTCATGTACGAGGAAGGCACAAAACTCTACAATCTGCTAACCCTTCATCAAATACAAGAAATCGATGAGGAACTATCGCGTACCATGTATCAAACCTTGATGGAGCGACTGAAAGACGCTGGATTCGACCATTATGAGATATCGAATTTTGCGTTACCCGATTACTATTCACGCCACAACTCCAGCTATTGGAACAATACCCATTATCTAGGACTAGGTGCGGGAGCACACTCATACAACGGTACAAGCCGACAGAGCAACGTCTGCAATCTCAAGAAATATATAGACGGCATTCAGCACGGAGAACCTTGTGTGGATAACGAGACACTCACTAAAGACCAACAATACAACGAAACCGTGATGACACGTCTGCGTACCTGCAAGGGACTGAATACAGATGACATCAAAACGAATTTTGGCTACGACTATTACCTCCACCTGATGACGGCAGCTACACCTTATTTAAATATAGGATTGTTAAAAAATACCCAAGGGAACCTGTCTTTAACCCCTAAAGGAATCTTTATTTCCAACGATATCATCTCGTCTCTGTTCGTCTGAGCTTTTCGCTAAAAATCCCACTTTTCACCCTTCGTTTCAATACATTTTGCCGCCAAGCGACACGATTATTTATAAAAAACTGACATTATTCGAAAAAAAGTAATGTCAGTTCAGTTTTTTTCCGTAACTTGCAGCTCCAAATTTCGAACAACCTCGAAAAAGAAGCAAAAAACCTATCAAAGATAACTTACAATATTAATATTTACAAAAATGAAAATTTATCCAACTAACGAAATCAAAAACATTACCATCTTGGGTAATGACGGTGCAGGTAAGACTACCTTGACCGAGACCTTACTATTCGAAGCAGGTGCGATCAGTCGCCGCGGACGTATCTCACAGAAGAACACCGTGAGCGACTATTTCCCAGTAGAACAAGAATACGGCTACAGCGTATTCTCAACAGTTTTCCACACAGAATGGAACGGTAAGAAACTCAACTTCATCGATTGTCCAGGAGCAGACGACTTCGCAGGTGCTGCGATGGCTGCCCTCTCAGTAACCGACACAGCAGTGTTGCTCATTAACGGTGCTGCAGGTGTAGAAGTAGGTACACAAAACCACTTCCGCTACACTGAGAAACTTGGCAAACCATGTATTTTCCTCGTTAACCAACTAGACCACGAGAAATGCGATTACCACAGCTGCATCGAACAACTTCAGGATCTTTATGGCAACAAAGTGGTTCAGGTTCAGTATCCTTTGAACGAAGGACCTAACTTTAATGCATTTATCGACGTGCTGCTCATGAAGAAGTACTCATGGAAGCCTGAAGGTGGCGCTCCAACCATCGAAGACATCCCTGCAGAAGAAATGGAAAAGGCTCAGGAGCTTCATCGTCAGCTGATTGAAGCTGCAGCAGAAAACGACGAGAGTTTGATGGAGAAGTTCTTCGAAAGCGAAAGTCTCACTGAAGACGAATGCCGCGAAGGAATCCGTAAGGGTTTGGCTAGCCGCAGCATCTTCCCTGTATTCTGTGTTTGCGCCGTGAAGGACATGGGTGTACGCCGTATGATGGAATTCCTCGGCAACGTCGTACCGTTCGTAAATGAAATGCCTGCTGTTGAAGCAACAAACGGAACCGTTGTCAAGCCAGACGTAAACGGTCCTACTGCACTCTATTTCTTCAAGACCGCAAACGAGCCACATATCGGTGGAGTTCAGTACTTCAAAGTGCTCAGCGGTAAGGTTCACGAAGGTGACGACCTCACCAACTCCGATCGTGGAAGCAAGGAGCGTCTTGCTCAGTTGTTTGTCTGCGCAGGTCCTAATCGTACCAAAGTTGAGGAACTCGTAGCAGGTGATATAGGTTGTACAACCAAGTTGAAGGACGTTCGTACAGGAAACACATTGGTTGGCAAAGACTGCGATTGGAAGTTCGACCTCGTGAAGTACCCAGAGCCTAAGTACATCCGTTCTATCAAGGCAGAAAACGAATCAGATACAGAAAAGATGATTGCTGCTATCCAGAAGATGGCTCAGGAAGATCCAACATGGGTAATCGAGCAGAGTAAAGAACTGAAGCAGACCTTGATTAAGGGTCAGGGTGAGTTCCACCTCCGTACCCTCAAATGGCGTCTTGAGAACAACGAGAAGATTAAAATCAACTACGGAGAGCAAAAGATTCCATATCGTGAGACCATCACAAAGGCAGCTCGTGCGGATTATCGTCACAAGAAGCAGTCTGGTGGTGCAGGTCAGTTCGGTGAGGTACACCTCATCGTAGAGCCTTACGCAGAAGGTATGCCAGAACCTACAATGTATAAGTTCAATGGTCAGGAATACAAGATGACCATCAAGGGCAAGGAAGAAATCGACCTCGAGTGGGGCGGCAAATTCGTATTCTATAACTCAGTTGTCGGAGGTGCTATCGACACTCGTTTCCTCCCAGCTATCCAGAAAGGTATCATGGGCCGTCTCGAGCAGGGACCTCTTACAGGTAGCTACGCTCGTGATGTACGCGTGATTGTCTATGATGGTAAGATGCACCCAGTAGACTCAAACGAACTCTCATTCATGCTCGCAGGTCGTAACGCATTCAGTGAGGCCTTCAAGAACGCAGGTCCAAAGTTGTTGGAGCCAATCTACGACGTAGAGGTACTCACTCCTAGCGACAAGATGGGTGATGTGATGAGCGACATCCAGGGTCGTCGTGGTATGATTGTAGGTAGCGAGAGTGCAAACGGATACGATAAGCTTATTGCAAAGATCCCATTGAAGGAATTGGCAAGCTACTCAACCACACTCAGCTCACTCACAGGTGGACGCGCTTCGTTCTCAATGAAGTTCTCTAACTACGAACTCGTACCAACCGATCTGCAGCAGCAGCTCATGAAGGAGTTCGAAGCTCAGCAGAAGGAAGAAGACTAAAAGCTTCCCGAATTCACAACTAAAGAGTCAATGTATGTTAAACATTGGCTCTTTTTTTATCTTTTTTAATTAATATAGGAGTTTCTTTTAAATGTAATTAAAATATTATTCGTTACTTTGAATCACAAAACAAGACCGCATGAAGAAAACGACGATCACCATATTGGCTGCAGTCATGGGCATTTCGTTTATTTGCCTGTTAGCTTTGCAAGTCTATTACATCGAAGAAGTGCTCGATTTACGTCGACTTCACTTTGTGGAATCCGTCAATCGAAGCCTCCTTGCAACCGCTCACGAACTGGAACTCGATGAAGCCACACGCTACCTGAATCAGGGTCCAGATGCCATTAAGGGTATAGCGATGGCATCCGACTCCGTCATGGTAACCACAGACTCAGCGTTTATTCAGCGCACACACACCATCACGGCAAAAGACGGAAGCGCCTTCTCGACCATCGAGACGACAGCCAGCACAAAATTCTCTGACAAGTACTTCACCAAACGCACAAACGAGAAAAACCAGCCACGTTCGTTGGAGTCCATCATGAAAGAACGCTACGACTACGGTAAGGCACTTATTGACGAGGTTATCTATAGCATGCTCTACACAGCGAGCGATCGTCCTCTACGCGACCGTATTGATATCAATGTGCTCGACCAGACACTCCGTACCGAACTGGCCAATAACGGCATCGACATCACATACCACTTCTCCGTATACACTAGCAACGGAACGCTCATCATGCGTTGTCCTGACTACGATCCTGAAGGAGAGGATAAGGCCTTCACCACTACCCTCTTCAAGAACGATCCAGTGCAGAAGATGGGTACCCTGAAAGTACACTTCCCGATGTACTCCAAGTACGTCACCCAGTCGGTGTGGTTTCTCATGCCATCGCTGATATTCACCTTCATCCTGCTCATCACCTTCATCGTGACCCTCGTACTTGTATTCCGCCAGAAAAAACTGACCGAACTCAAGAACGACTTCATCAACAACATGACACATGAGTTCAAGACACCCATTTCCAGCATCTCATTGGCAGCACAGATGTTAAGCGATGACAGCGTACCCAAGACAGACAAGATGGTGAAACGACTCTCAACCACCATCAACGACGAGACAAAGCGTCTGCGATTCCAAGTCGAGAAAGTGCTCCAGCTTTCTATGTACGAGAACCAGCGAGCCAAACTCAACCTACGCGAGGTTGATGCGAACGAACTCATTGCAGGAGTCATACACACCTTCGCCTTGAAGGTCGAGAAGAACGGTGGTAAAATCATCTCTGATCTTCGTGCCTCCTCACCCGACATCTACGTTGATGATATGCACTTCACGAACGTAATCTTCAACCTGATGGACAATGCGGTAAAGTATCGCCGACAAGATGCGGCGCTCGAGCTCAAGGTGTCAACACGCAATGAGAACGACCGACTTGTCATCACCATACAGGACAACGGAATCGGCATCAAGAAAGACGACATCAAACGTATCTTCGACAAATTCTATCGTGTCCACACAGGCAACCTCCACGATGTCAAAGGATTCGGTCTGGGACTCGCCTACGTGAAGAAAATCATCACAGAGCACAAAGGCACCATCTATGCAGAGAGTGAACTGGGCATCGGTACCAAATTCATCATCAAGATGCCACTCATATAAGCCCATGAGGCCAAAAGTCTCATAAGGCTCATTAAACCCATGAGGCCCATTAGCCCCATAGGCCCCATAAAACAGAAAAAATAATTATCAACCACTAAAACAATACCATTATGGAAGAGAAAATTGAAAATGCTCGCATCATGTTATGCGAAGACGACGAGAACTTAGGCATGCTGCTACGCGAATACCTCGAAGCAAAGAACTATAATGTAGATCTCTGTGTCGATGGTGAAGCAGGATTCAACACGTTTCAGAACAACAAATACGACCTGTGCATCCTCGATGTGATGATGCCTAAGATGGACGGATTCACCCTCGCCTACAAAATCCGCGAGATAAATGCTGACGTACCATTCATGTTCCTCACCGCAAAGACCATGAAGGAAGATGTGAAGCAAGGATTCGAACTCGGTGCAGACGACTACATCACCAAACCTTTCTCAATGGAAGAGGTCGTATTCCGCATCGAAGCCATCCTGCGCCGTGTCAAGGGAAAGAAGAACGCCAACTCATCCATTTTCCAGATTGGCAAGTTCTCCTTCGACTCCAAGAAGCAGACCCTCACCTACGAAAACGTGGTCGAGAAACTCACCACAAAAGAAGCCGACCTGCTGAAGCTGCTCGCCAGCAAACAAAATGAATTGCTGCAGCGCGACTACGCCCTTCGTGCTATCTGGGTCGACAACAACTACTACAATGCACGCTCAATGGATGTATATATCACCAAGCTGCGCAAATTGCTCAAAGCCGACCCCAATGTTGAACTCCTGAACGTACACGGAAAGGGTTACAAGCTCGTAGTGACCGAATAAATTGAAAATAATTCATGATGCGCATTGCGCATCATGAATTATTTTGTATCTTTGCACCCGAAATTATAAAAAATTCTTTATTATGGCATTGATTACAATTAGCTCATACGATGAATTTGCCGCTTATCTGGGCAAAGAACTGGGACAATCAGAATGGCTCGAAATCACTCAGGAACGAATCAACAAGTTTGCAGACGCAACACTTGACCACCAATGGATACATGTCGATACCGAGCGTGCGAAAGTAGAGAGTCCTTACCACTCTACCATCGCACACGGATACCTCACCCTTTCACTCCTGCCCTACCTCTACCAGCAAGTCATTGAGGCTCGCAACATCAAGATGTTGGTCAACTACGGCATGGACAAGATGAAGTTCGGCATCCCTGTACTCGTTGGAAAACGTGTACGCCTTTCGTGCTCACTCTTCAACATCGCTAACCTGCGTGGTACAGCCAAAGTCGAGATTAAGTTCACACTCGAGATCGAAGGCGAACGCAAGCCTGCACTCGAAGGTATCGCCACCTTCCTCTACATGTTCGAAAACTAATATTCTACATACCAACACAAAAGCCCGCCTCATAGGTGGGCTTTCGTTGTTTTTAGTTCAATCTTCCCTGTATTCCAGGATATCTCCTGGTTGGCAGTCGAGCGCCTGACAAATAGCTTCTAAGGTAGAGAAACGTACAGCCTTGGCCTTACCCGTCTTCAGGATCGAGAGGTTCGCTTGGGTGATGCCTATCTTCTCGGCCAGTTCTTGCGATGACATCTTACGTTTTGCCATCATCACATCTACATTTACTATGATACTCATAAGGCCCGATGTTTAGATCGTCAGTTCCTGTTCTTCCCTCATCTCCTTCCCTATGAGGATGATTTGCGAAATAATCATCAGTCCTATACCAGTGAGGAGATACATGCTGTTCGTATCGTTCTCGTAGACGATGTAATAGTCAGCTAACTGAATATTGCGAATACAATACTGAGTTAAGGCGTATGAGGCAACCCATTGCATCAGATAGAGGGACGCAAGGAGGTAACCAGTGATTTCAAGGTATTTCGACACCTGTGCCACAAACACCTCTCCACGACGGATGCGACGCACAAGCTTGAACACCAGACAAAGAATCCAGATGGTGACCACTGCAGTCAAGACACCAGAGACGATGGCTACAATCATCGGGAAAATGATAAAAAAACCTTCTTTTTTGACAGGCGTTTCCAACTCCACTTTTTGCATCGTCAGTCTGTACGTCTGCATCTCCTGTTTCTCCGGCCCTGACCATTTAGCCCTTGATATGAGCATCTGATGGTCTCTCGGCATTTTGGGTTTCACATACACCTTATAGCTCATCGTGGGATGATAAACAGTATGTACACCTTGGCCACCTTCATAGAAAGTCGTGTCGCTCGTATAAAACTCCGGCGCATTATCCGCAAACATCAATGTGTCCTTTCCACCTTGATACCAAGTATACCCTTCGTAACGGACAGCATGGGTAACCAACAAAACGATAAGTGCTACAACAAACAGAGTGCTGTAAATTTTAAGCTTTTTCTTCATAATTAATAAGTATTTATTGTTAAACGATAATTATTTTCGGTGCAAAGGTAAATACTTATTTTGAATCCACCAAGAAAAAAAGCAAAAAAATATCGAAAAACAATAAATATTTATCAGAAAGAGACAATAACTACCCTATTTGTACAAAAAACAGCCGACTCACTCTTGATGAATGAATCGGCTGGATGGGGGCATCAATTCAGATTGATGGGCTGTTCTTCCTGATTGTCATCTGGATCGGGATAGAACATATTACCGTGACTCACCATTTCCGCAAAAGGTTTGGCGGTCGTTTTATCATCGAGATCATCATGATCTCCTTTTCTTGTTAAATAATGTGCAGCCATACCTTATTAATTTATAATTGATAATGTATAATTTATAATAAGGGGGTTAGAGGGTTACGGGCTTTCCTGCTGTAACTGGGAGCTCATACTCGTAAATGCCGTATTCTGGATACTGCTTCACCAGTCTGCCTTGCTTCAACTGTCCCTTGGTGCGGATGCGCAGGGTTCCTGAATATTTCGGAAGGATGGTTGCGTTCTGCAGTTTACCGTCTTTCCAACTGATGCTGACCTCATAGCCTCCACGTGCCTTGAGTCCCTTCACACTACCCTCACTCCATGCATCTGGGAGGGCAGGAAGGAGATGGAGGGCACCATCGTGACTCTGAATTAACATCTCAGCAATACCTGCCGTAGCTCCGAAGTTTCCGTCAATCTGGAATGGTGGATGTGCATCGAACAGGTTCGGGAAGGTACGTCCATTAGGATACTGACGTTCACGGCCTTCGTTCGGCAACAGACGCAGCATGTTAGAGATGATGGTGAAAGCATGGTTGCCATCAAGCATACGAGCCCAGAAGTTAATCTTCCATCCAAGGCTCCATCCCGTAGCTTGGTCGCCACGCTGCTCAAGGGTTTTACCTGCTGCCTTGAAGAGGTCAGGAGTGCTGAATGGAGATATCTGTGCTGATGGATAAAGGCCATAGAGATGTGAAATATGACGATGCTGGTCATTTGGATCGTCAAGATCTTCACGCCACTCCTGCAGCTGTCCGTATTGCCCCACCTTCATCTTCGGCAGCTTAGCGATGGCACGTTCGAGTTTCTTCTGCAGGTCAGCATCTTCATCCAATACCTTTGCAGCCTGAAGTGCCTGATTGAGGGCATCGAACGCAATCTGATTGTCCATCGTACAACCAGCTGTGACAGTGCTCGACTTGCCACGTCCACCATGCTCAGGACTGACAGATGGGGTCACAATCAGTTCACCGTCGTGCTCCACCATAAAATCGAGGTAGAACACAGCAGCATCGCGCAGAATTGGGTAGTATTCCTTCAGGAAGTCCTTGTCGAGCGTGTAGAGATAGTGCTCCCACAGATGGGTTGCAAGCCATGCGCCACCATTGGGGAACATACCCCAAGTAGCACCGTCGATAGGGCCAGCCACACGCCAGATATCTGTGTTGTGATGAGCTACCCAACCGCGGCATCCGTACATCTGACGGGCAGTGATAGCACCCGTCTCGCTCAGGTCCTTAATCATTGTGAAGAGCGGTCCTGTAGTCTCGCTGATGTTACAGATCTCAGCTGGCCAGTAGTTCATCTCGGCATTGATATTGATGGTGTATTTCGAGTCCCAAGGGGCATTCAACTTGTCGTTCCACACACCCTGCAGGTTGGCAGCCTGACCACCCTCCTGCGATGAAGAAATCAACAGATAGCGTCCGAAATTGAACAGCAGAGCCACCATACCCATGTCCTTGCTTCCGTAGAACTTATCGAGGCGTTCAGGTGTAGGCAGGTTAGAGTTTACTCCATCGTCCTGCAGCTTGAGGCTCACACGCTTATATTGCTCTTGGTACTTTGCCAGATGGCGCTTCAGCAGTTGGTCGAAGTTCATCGTCTCAGCCTGTGTGAGATACTGGCTGTTCTTTGCAGCTGCATCTCCGCTCACATCGTGATAGTTCACAAAGTTAGTAGCACCACTGATATACAGTGTAGCCTCTGTGGCACCTTCGATGACGAGTGCCTGACCATCCACACGCACCTTACCGTTGGTTTTCACATCCGTGCGGCACTGAGCTGTGAGAGCGGCCTTGATACCTTCCTGATCCACACCCGGGATAATGGCTGTGAGGGTCTGACCCGCTGCAGATACCTGCACGTTTGGCAATTTACAGTCGTGATAGAGCTTGAAGCCCAGTGTTTTCTTCGATGCCTTGATGTTGACCACTACGACCCCATCGGCCATCGAAGTGATGACACGACGAGTGTACTTCACACCATCACAGGTATATGAAGTCGTTGCGACAGCTGTCTGCAGGTCGAGGTCGCGACAGAAACCTTGTACATTCTCATGTCCAAAGTCCATCTTCACCGAACCCAGTGTGAGGTATCGCATGCCATGAGGACCTGGGATGAACTGTCTGTTGATGATATTCTCAGCCTCACGCTCCTTACCGTCGAAGATAAGGCTACGCACCTCCGTGAGGTATTGCAGAGAAGTCGTGCTGTTGTTGTTGTGAGGTCCGCCACTCCAGAAGGTCTCTTCGTTCAGCTGAATCTCCTCTGTTGTCGTTCCGCCATACACCATCGCACCCATGCGCGAGTTGCCCAGAGGCACCGCTTCGAGCCATACAGTAGCAGGTTTGTCGTACCATAATCGTTGATCGTTATCAACAGCTGGTGCTGCCTTGACCGTCAGCACTACTGCAAACAAAAGTAGTGATGTCCAAATGTGTTTCATGATTGTAGCTTAAGAGGATTTGTTTAGACTTTTATTACAAAAAAAGTCGGGATGATCAGACTCGAACTGACGACCACACGCCCCCCAGACGTGTACGCTAACCAACTGCGCTACATCCCGATTCCTATTTTTCGTTTCGGACTACAAAGATACAAATAATTTACTATTTAACGATTTACTATTTACTATTTTTTGGTAATTCAAGTGTTTTTTGATGCTGTGAGAGCATTATTTTCACTATTTTTCTTAACTTTGCAGCCAAATTAGATATAAGGAGTTCAATTTCCGCTCGTTCAAGCAAGGAGTGACAGAAGTGACAGGAGTACAGGAGTGGCAGACAAATGACTACAGATGTAAACATCCAATAATAACGTCTGAACTCCTGAACTCCCTCAAAGAATCAAAATTGAGCAAATGCGAAACTTAAATAAAAAGTAAATGAAAAAGATTGGTCTAACGATTGGTTTGCTTTGCGGCATGGTGCTCTGCATTGATGCACAGACGACCGTAGAGAGTATTCGAAAAGAGTATAGCGAGATCAAGAGCAGCTTGGCCATGATGATGAAGGAGGATGGGATTCCTGCTGAGTATTGCCAGCTGCATGTTGCGCAGAACCTGCCTGGTACAGGTGGCCATTTCGAGGATGTGCTCTTCTATTGGGGCGATAATGATGATGACGAAATCTACCCCAGCCATTATGTGCGCTATGCTTCGACGAAATACAACTATGCAGCGCGTGAGTTCTACGAGGAATACATGTACGACCAGAAGGGAAACACCTTATTTATATATGCGCGCACGCCCGACTTCGATTTCGACAACGGAATGATCTACGACTTCCGTTTCTACCTGAACAAGGGCAAGGTAATCAATGTCATCGTGAAGTCGAGTGCCGACGGGGGTAAGACCTTCAAGGATGTATATACAGGCAAGGCCGTTCCGACTCAATACAAACAGGAATACGAACGTTGTCTCGATGCTTCGAAGCGATACAAGACACTCTACAATGCCATCGATTATGGCACCATTCTTTAAGCTATGATACAACAGACAGAAATCACTCTGAGGGGTATGTCGCGCGGATTCCACTTAGTGACAAACGAGATTGTGCGCCAACTGCCTCCACTCCCCAAGACGGGCATCATCAACATCTTCACCCAACACACCAGCTGCGGTCTCTCTATCAACGAGAACTGCGACCCTGATGTGCGAACAGACATGGAGACCATCTTCAACCGTCTGGTACCCGAAGGTCGTCCCGACTACGAGCACACCCTCGAAGGGGCAGACGACATGCCGGCTCATGCCAAATCCATCCTGAGTGGTGTCAGCCTCACTATCCCTATCACCAATGGCCGTCTGAACCTCGGCACATGGCAAGGCATCTATTTCAACGAATACCGCAACTACGGTGGTTCACGAAGATTAATCGTGACGATAATTGGGGAATAGTATTCTGTTAGGAGTTAGGAGTTCACAGCTCCGCTCCTCCCCGCCAACCGCTAACCTCTAACCAATTAACCTATTAACCCAATAACCTATTATTACTTTTTTTCAAAAAAAATCAATACCATTGCAATGTTTTGATTGTTTTACTCGTATATAGGAGTAGAAGACCCTAAAAAATGCAGATAGAAACGGAAATACACTTCCTAGAAGAGCTGAGGGAACAAAATCCCAAAGCTCAACGAATGGCGCTCGAGCGTTATGGCAGCTACGTATTCGCACAAGTGGCGAGAATGGTGCCAGGAACGGAGAACGCAGAGGAGGTCTATCAGGATGTGTTCATTAAGGTCTTCAGGAACATAGCGATGTTTGACGAGCAGAAATCCTCGCTCCGAACCTGGATTTCGCGAATCGCCTACAACGAAGCAGTCGACTGGCTGCGACACAAACGCCAAACGGTCATCTACTTCGAGGATTGGGGCGACAAAGCCGAAGAGCTATCCGAAGCGGAGGTGGAAGAGACATTCGGGCATCCCAACGCGGAAATGGTACAGCTCATACGAGCAGCCTTGAAGTACCTGCCACCCGACGAACGAGCCGTCATCACGATGTTCTACTACGAAGAGATGAGCCTGAAAGAGATAGCCTTCGTCACGGAATCCGTTCCAACGACCGTCGCCTCGAAGCTCAGCCGAACAAGAAAGAAAATATGTAAAATCATTCAAATGTTGCAATCATGACAGAGGACAAATACAACGAACTACGACAGAAGGACGTAAACCTGCGTGAAGCCTTCAAGCTTGACGAAGCTGAATGTCCTCAGATGCCTGCCGACCTCAACGAGCGGCTGATGCAGCGGATGGAGAAGGAGAACAGGAAACCTCGCCTTATCGTATGGCCATGGGTAGCAGCAGCATGTGTGGCAGCAGCACTCATCGTGTGGCTCACACCTCCGAAAGAAGTGATTGGGGAACCCAGCACAGGACACATTGCAAAGGTTGCGATCCCTACCCCAGAGCCGGAAGATGAAGGACTGACTCCAGAGGAACCAAAGATAGAGCAACCTGTAGAGACTCCTGAAAAGCCAGAGGTACAGCAACCTGTAGTCACTTCAGCAAAGCCAAAGACGCAGAAACCTGCGACACAGATAGAGCCTCAGCTCATGGCGCAAGCGACAGCCGACGCAGAAATACCCGCAGAAGTATCTACTCCCCTCCCTTCAGGCGAGGGACAAGGGGAAGGGTCTGTAGCCCTCCTTACCGAGAACGACATCCCCATTACTCGTCCAGAGAACTTCAAGCACACCCCAGAGGAGATTGCACTCATGAAGCGACAAGCAGAAGAGGCCTACCTGAAGTGGGTGGAACTGGAACTCGAAATCGCAAAATATAATTTAGAACAAACAGCTCAGAAATAATCAAAAAAAACAATACCAATATGAAACGAATCATCATCATGCTGCTCATTGCTTGCAGCGCCATTACAACCGTCAGCGCCCAGCAGAAGGGCAAAACAGACAATACGCCTTACAATGTCAAGGCCCTTTTCTATAGCTTACTCAAAACGTGGGGAAGCCCTGCCGACGAGGTCTATTCCATCAACAGGAATCCCAACACCAACCAGATTGAGTCGAGTGTGAAGATCACCTACTTCGTGGCCAATGTTAATACTGGCTCTGTGCGACAGGACATGCACGCCATCGCTGATGCCTTCAAGAAGGACGAGGCCAAGGCCTATCAGGTGCTCCACCTCGCATACCCTAACAAAGAGTCGTTCGCGCTGGGTGTTTATAATGAGAATGGAGAAGATGCTACCTACCTTGTTCGCGCCATGGATTACGAGGAAATGTGGCTCATGTGCGTCAAAAACGCAGAAAACCCCCGTCTGCGCGATGCTTACGCCATTAAGTGGTCTATGAACGACGATAATAGCAAGGCACTCGGAGCCATCTATCAGATCACTTCGCTGCGCCCAGACCTCTACACGAAAGAGGTTGTCAAGGCTGATGCGTTCAGCGAACCACGCACGTTCTATAGCGAAATAGCAGAAGTTGTGGACGACACATTATTTGTTGACACAGTACCAGCAATAGACGACTACAGTTCTGACGACGTAGTAACAGTTGTTGATGAAGTTGCTGATGAGATACCAGAAGAATACAGGCATCGGAGCCCTAAAGATTTCCTCTCACCTGCCCAACAGGCACAACTGGAGTTGAAGTCGGAAACGACTAAGATGAACATTGAGTTGATAAAGAGCACGTACGAAACGATTGGAGCGGAACTGAAAGGCATGAGAGACCGTTACAGAATCGACATGGGCTTCGAACAAGTACTCAAACAAAACAAACTGCTCGATGCCAAGTATCAAGATGTTATCAAAACACTGAAATCGTTCAATTTCCCCCAAAAAGAACTCCCCGAACTCTACAAGGAGATACTGAGATTCTATACCGAGCAGAACCAAGCCATCGCTAATATCTATAAAGATTATGGTTCGTACACCAAAAATGCAACCAAGACCCAGCGATACGTGAACAACCAGATTGAGAAATACATGAAGGAATTGACTAAGTTGTTGTCATAACGACTGAAGTTATGAAGTAAGAGAAGTTCAATGATTATTTATGGTGTTTAAGACAAATGCAGCTGAATGAAGGCTGCATTTGTTGTTTGTACACGCAGAAAACGCTTTTGAATTACAAAAAAACAGTAAATGGCAAATGGTAAATGGTAAATAATTCGTAACTTTGCATTCCAAATGGACTACAAACTTGGCAGCAGAGAATAAAACGCGCAATGAAAATCAATATAGCCATCTTCGTGTCGGGTAGCGGCACCAATTGTGAGAACCTGATTCATTATTTCGCAGATTCCGACCGCTTTCGTTGTGCCCTCGTGGTCAGCAACAAAGCTGACGCATACGCATTGGTACGTGCCGAACAGCTGGGCGTTCCCACAGCACTCGCACCCAAACCGCAACTCAACGATGCAGACTATATGTTGCCTTTGCTGCGTGAACATGCCATCGATTTCATCGTCCTCGCTGGTTTTCTGCCGCTCGTTCCCAACTTCATCCTCGATGCCTTTCCTCGTCGCATCATCAACATCCACCCTGCCCTGTTGCCCAAATACGGAGGCAAAGGCATGTGGGGCCATCATGTGCACGAAGCAGTCAAAGCTGCTGGCGAAACGGAGACAGGCATGACGGTTCATTATGTCACCCCCTTGTGCGACTCAGGCGAAATCATTGCTCAGTTCCGTACTGCCCTCTCACCTACGGACACAGCAGACGACATCGCAGAGAAGGAACGCCGCCTAGAAATGGAGCATTTCCCCAAAGTTGTTGAGCAGGTACTCAACGACACCTTTGACAATGCATAATTCGTAATGCATAATGCATAATATAGACCTTTGAAAGCAAAAAGAGTTGAAAATACAGAAAAAACTCCTAACTCCATACTTCTAACTTTTATCTTTTTACTAACTTTGCACTCGAAACGATAGACATTAACTATAAGAACAACCATATTTATGCAAATTCGCATGATTCATCATAGACGTTTCATTATACTCTGTTCTCTAACAGTTCTCGTCACCACCCTTATTGTCTCATGTCAGCAGGACACAACAATCAGGGCAGAAAAGGCTATTCGCGACTCAATCAGGTGGGAAGACTCGGCGTACCACATGGTTCAGAAGATGGACCACTACTATGGCAACAACTTGACCGATTCGATGGAGCTATTCGCACCCCAAGCCATGGAGTTTTGTCAAAATCATGAGAAATGGCGCTATTACTACAAGATTTGGGCAAATTGCGCAATGGATATGGTGTGGAGAGGTCTGTTTATGGAAGCTGTAAACGAAGCAAAGGAGATGCAGGAAGATGCACTCAGCAGGGATAATGCAGATGGACAGATGTACGCATATCAGGTGCTGGGAATTGCTTATAGCTACCAGAAGAACATGGACGAGGCGGCTCAGTGTTTTAAGCGCGCTTTGACTCAATGCGAGAGAGTCTCTTATCCAGGCAGTAAATTTGCGCTTTTCAGCTATTACAGCAATGCGCTCAGCGAGATGAAGGATTTTGCAACTTTAGACTCTGTGCTGAGAGAATGGAAAGTGGCTGTGGATGCCTATCCTGTCGATACGGCAGACGCAAATGCTGACGTATATGCCAACTGGCATTATAAATATACGCTGGCACTGTCCAACTATATGATTGACACGAAAAAATATGATGGGTTGGAAGAGGTGCTCGACTCTGCCGATTATTATGAGGAAATTGACGGTAATTACCCATCGAGCTTATGTCATCTGGCAACATGCCGCTATAAATACGCGATGGATCGTGGTGACTACAAAGAAGCATTGCAACAATCAGAGCGAATCATCGAAATCAGTAAAGATTTCGAAATGAGCAACTACATCCTGGCACTTCGCTATCGCAGCAAAGCACTCGAAGCGTTAGGAAACCACAAGGAGGCTCTTGTAAGTCTAAAGCGACATCAAGAGCTGAACGACTCAATCCTGGTTGCCGAAAACCGTGAACAGTTGAATATACTGAACAAACGTTTTGAGGTGAACGAACTGAAGATGCAAGCCGAACGCGACCAGCTGAAAGCAGAGGGTCGTCAGATGATGCTTGTATTCCTGCTCACATTGGTATCACTCGTTGGTCTCATCTTCTTTGTCATCTACCGCCATCGTTCATCGGTCAAGCTGGAAAAAGAGCACAAGAAACTGGTCGAGACCTATGAGCAATTGGAAGTGGCCAATGCGAAAGCAGAAGAGTCATCACGCATGAAGAGCAACTTCATCCAACAGATCTCCCACGAAATCCGCACTCCACTCAACATCCTGTCTGGGTTCGCACAAATCATTACGATGCCTGATGTAGAGCTTGAAAACGCAGAGAAAAAAGAAATCAATAAGGGTATTTTGGAGAATACCGACCGCATCACAGGATTGGTGAACAAGATGATAGAGCTCTCGGATGCTAACAGCCAGACTGTCATCGAGCGCAACGAAACCGTAGAGGTAGCACAGATAGCAGCCGAGGCCATTGAAAGCAGCGACATCAGCACTGCCAAACATCTTGTATTCGAGCAGCACATGCCTACTGAAGTGGGAAGCATCGTACTCACGACTAATCACAAAGCTGCCGCTCGTGCTCTCTCGCTGATACTCGATAATGCACGAAAATTTACAGCTCCTGCAGAAGCAGAGATACAATCTCAGGGTGAATTCTTCGTAGGAAGCCTGAAACATGCCTCGCTATCGATCAAGACTGATGAAACCCTCGTTTACTTTACGGTCGAAGACACAGGTATCGGCATTCCACCATCAGAGGCTGAACACATTTTCGAAGAGTTCGTACAGCTCGATGACTACTACGACGGAACAGGTATCGGACTGACCGTCGCTCGAAGCATGACACGCAAACTCGGAGGCGATCTCACACTCGACACATCCTACAAGGGAGGTGCACGCTTTGTGATGACTTTACCACGATAAATTGTTGTTGTAACGAATATAGTCCGTTATTTTTCGTTTTTCATTTTCCGTTTTCTATAAAAACACCTTTGAATTGCCAAAAAACTCATAACTCATAACTCATAACTCATAACTTTTTTGTACCTTTGCAGTCGCAAATAACTAAAGGGGTGCTGACCCATCATGGTCGGCTGAGATCATACCCATAGACCTGATGCAGATAATGCTGCCGTAGGGACGATTAGATATGTTTACACTCCTTTGTATTGTTTAATCTTTAGTTAAAATCAAACGTATGAAGAAAATGATGATGACAGCCACAGCGATGCTATGCGCTTTGGGCTGTATGGCTTCAACGGTCGAACCAGACACGTTGAAGGTTGGAGAAATCAATGAGATTGTAATCGTTGGTGTAAAGGTGAAGAAGGATGCACCATTCGCTGTGTCGAACATCGAAGGGAAGCAGCTGCAGAACTTCTCAACCACCGGACGTGAATTGCCTATGCTGCTGGCTCGCACTCCTGGCATACTGGCTTGGGGCGAGAACGGATTGGGCACAGGAACAACATACATGAGGATTCGTGGTGCTGGTGGCAGCCGCATCAACGTGACCCTCGACGGTATCGCACTCAACTCGCCTGAGGACCAATGTGTGTTCTGGGCAAATATGAACTCGTATGGTAGTATGATGGGTAGCGCACAGATACAGCGTGGTGTGGGTTCATCGACCAATGGCGACGGAGCCTTCGGAGGTACCATCATGCTCTTTTCCAAAACTCCTTCACTCCTCCCTACAGCTGAGGTGAGTGGTTCGTATGGCAGCTACAACACCATGAACTATGGAGGATCGTTCTCTACTGGCTTGTTGTGGAACCACCTGGTGATTGATGGCGCTTACCACCAGACCCAGACTGACGGTTTCATTCATGGTACCAGCGGCTACAGCGGCAGCTACTATGGTGGAGCTATGTATGTCAACTCAGACGAAAACCTAATTGTGCGTTATAAGCACTTTGGCAACTTCGAGAAGACAGGCCAGGCATGGAACGGAGTGACTGCCGGCAACGATGACTACAGCCTCAATACCTACGTCGGTATCAAGACCTATCAAGACATGTACGATGCAGGTTTGGGACGTTTCAACAGCCTGTACGAGCACTTCGAACCCGACTGGAATGGCGGTTGGGAGGTCAGTCGCTACAAGATGAGCGATGGAACGTTGTGGAACAAAGCTACCGACAACTTCTGGCAGAACCACCACATGCTCACACTCGCTTGGCAAATCAACGACAACTGGAGCACCAGCGCTTCGATTCACTACACCCACGGCTACGGCTACTACAACGAGTTCCGCTACAAGAACAAACTGAAGAAGTTCGGATTGGCCAACTACAAGGATGCCGAGGGCAACACGGTGAAGAAGAGTGATTTCATCCGCAAGAAGGGACTGGGGCAGGATGCCTACGGAATGGTGTGGAACATGAACTACAAGGACGACAATGTGGACGTAGTGAGCGGTATTGCTATCCAGAACTTCGAAGGCAACCACTTCGGCTACCTCACATACGCCAACCCATCAATGGCCACCATCAGTGCAAACCAGCCAATCAACTACGGCAACCGCTGGTCGGCAGAAAAGGGTGAGCTGAAATACTACGATAGCGATGCAGAGAAGAACGATGCCAGCATCTATGCCAAAGGCACCTATCACATTACAAGCAACCTCGATGTGTTTGGCGACCTCCAGTTCCGTCATGTACGCTACATCACCAACGGCATCAACGACAAGTTCTACGCCAACGCCGACGGCACCTACTCAAACCAGCATATCGACATCAACAAGAAGTACGATTTCTTCAACCCGAAGGCAGGACTCTCGTTCCATCAGAACGGTCACAGCGCATACCTCAGCTATGCCATCAGCCATCGTGAGCCTGAGCGCAACAACTTCACCGACAACGGAGCTTACCCATCCCCAAAAGCTGAACAGTTGAACGATCTGGAACTCGGTTATGGCTACTCAGCAGATAAGTGGGAGGTCAGCCTCAGCACCTATTATATGGACTATCGTAACCAGTTCGTACAGACAGGAGCCAAGAGCGACATCGGCGAAGCACTGACAACGAACATCAAAGACTCTTATCGTATGGGATTGGAACTGAGTGCACGATGGAACCCACTGAGCTGGCTGTCGATCGAAGGTAACGCTGCCTTGAGCCGCAACCACATCAAGAACTTCGATGAGGTCATCGAGACTTACGACAAAGACTGGAACGAAATCGACCCTACCCTCGTCCACTACGACAAGTCCACCCTCGCCTTCTCACCGTCGGCCATCCTCAACGGATTCATTGACTTCCACTATAAAGGCTTCCAGGCCGGATGGCACACCAACTTCGTCAGTCGCCAGTATCTCGACAACACAGAGAACTACGACCGTTCGCTGCCAGCGTTCTCAACATCGAACCTGCAGCTAAGCTATACGCTCTCCTCACCTCTCACCTCTCACCTC
>JAFZYE010000030.1 GCA_017616445.1 Bacteroidaceae bacterium | reverse complement strand
TTCATATATCATTCCAAACAAATGGGAAAAAGTTATATATGGGAAACCATTGCGTGGTCTCTTCCTAGAGAAGAATCTAACTCAAATAATTGATTTTTGCGATAATCAATTATTCGAAGATGCTACCACCTATACATGCATTATTCGAATGAAAAACGAAGAGAGTAAGGGAAGTATACAGATTTCTACTCTTCAAAAACTAAGAAAGGAAATGCTTCATGAAGATGTAGAAGAGGAGAAAGAAGAGTTTGATACTACCAAAATGAACGATGGTATATGGGTAATATCCAGTCTTGACAACTTCGATGCAATAGAAAGGTTAAAGTCGCAGATGATTACATTGGGAGAGTATGTCGGTGGAGAATCTTATCGTGGGATATTATCTGGTCTCTCCAAAGCATTTAATATCAGTTTAGACAAAGCCCAAGAATTAATATCACAAGATAATCGCTCAAAAGAAGTATTACGCCCATTCTTGCAAGGCAGAGGACTTGTTGCTTATGGTGAAGCAAAAGCTGGCTCAGTTCTCGTATACACCCCTAAAGGCTTCACTCTAAACGGAATGGGAATAGTTATAACCGACGAAGACAAAAGAAATAACAGGAACTGGAAAGAAGAGTTAATGCCCTCTGAAGATGATGCATGGCAATGGTTCTCTTCTAATTATCCTGCTGTTTCCGATTGGCTATTAAATTTCAAGAAAGAAGCCAAAGATAGGCAGGATAAAGGTGATTATTGGTGGGAACTTAGGGCATGTGATTATTATGACAAGTTCGCAAAGCATAAGCTCTTTTATCAGGTGTTCCCGACAAAACCATGTTTCGTTTATGACGAATCCTCAACATTCTGCAACAATTCTATGTACTTCATGACTGTACCTGATAAAGCGTTGCTGGCTCTTCTGTGCTCTAAAATTGGATGGTGGCTCATTATGGAGTTCTGTCCTCGTATACAAAATGGAGCACAACTGATATGGGATAACTTCCGTCAAATACCTATACCAATGCAACTACCAGCAGAGTTGAGCCATCTTGCTGATCAATTAATGCAATCACGCAATGATGACGTTCGTTTCAAAGAATTGTCAAACAATGTAGACAAAATCGTTTGTGATTTATACGGAGTCGAGAATCTTGAGTGTATTAACTAGATGTTAGGCGACAAATTGTACTAGGGGATGGATGAATGACATAAGATGAGTGACAACACAGAGTTTTATAACAAAAAGGAGTGTTAAAACATACAATAATCTAATATATGATGAATGAAATAGAACGTAATTGTAAATGGCACTTTGCAAAGCAACTGGGAGGTCGTGAGGATGGTCCTAACGATCCGATGCAGGACAACTTCAAGAAAGCTCCTTATGCTTCTTTGATCCGAGAGTCTATTCAAAACTCGCTAGATGTACCCTTGGATTCTTCAAAGCCAGTACGGATGGAATTCTCTATTAGTAGGATTCGCGCTCGAAGAATCAAAGGGACAGGAAAAATGATACGTTGAATCAAATGATCTGTCCTTGATGTACATGAAAATGGAATTTCTAATTATTTGAATCTAAAATGAGCAAGTTTGGAAAAGGAGACAAAGTAAAGAATGTCGTAACCAATGAGATTGGCTACGTTATTGAGGTTTATCCTCCTCGAAGAGGACGCCAGCTTTATAAGGTAAAATATGATGACAGGGAATCTGATGAGCTGAGTGCAAACCTCCTTCCAAACGTTGACTTGACTGACCCGTTTGAGCGCGTCAAGGAGAACTACTATGATCATTACTCAGAATATTTGAAAGGTAATACTGCTTTTAAGATACAAAGTTCTAATAACAGTACCATTTCGTCTCTGAAGGCTTCACGTACTTTGTTCCGGCCTTACCAGTTCAAGCCTTTGTTAAAGTTTTTGAACTCAGACAACAGGCGTTTGCTAATTGCTGATGAGGTTGGTCTTGGTAAGACCATTGAGGCTGGGCATATAATGCTTGAACTGAAAGCCAGAGGTGAGTTCCATAACGCTCTTGTCATCTGCCCAATGGCACTGCGCTCTAAATGGGCAACGGAGTTGAATGAGAAATTCGGTTTGGAATTTATTGAAGTAGAAAAGAAAGAGACACTGATACATGAGTTACAGCACCATAACGGTGGTGTTCTAGCTGTTCTCAACTATGACAAGATAAGAGAAACAAGCGAGATACTGAAGGTCATTGAAGAAAAAAATATAAAGTTCAGTATCATTATCTGTGATGAGTCACACAAATTAAGAAACAACACTACGTTGATATATCACGGTGCAGAGAGGCTATTACAGATTTCTAACAGTGTGGTTTTCATGTCGGCTACGCCTATTATGATAGACGAATATAATCTGTACAACCAACTGCACCTGCTTGATGATGACTTGTATGATAATCCCGAAGTTTTCAGGAACAACATCCAGTTGAACAGACCATTTGTTCGGGCGCTTAGTCAGTTGAACAGTGGCGCAAACCTGAAGGGTATCGCAGAAGAATTGTCTTCTTCAGAAGTCACTACTTATAACACCATTAATGATATTGAGTCAACTCAAAATTTCTTGATCAAGGATTATTTCCGAGACTACCCAATCTATCAGGACATCATTCGCCTGATGACTAAGGGTGACGACACGCCAGCAGTCAGAGCACAGCTGCAATACGATCTGTCGGAGATGAGTCCTATGAATACTATCTTCTCGAGAACACGTAAGCGTGAAGTTACTCAGGACTGGACACAGGCTGAACGAAACCCCTATACACATAGGGTAAGTTTGTGGTCGGATGAGCGCAATGCCTACGAGCAAGCTATTGAAGACTATATTGATGACCATACGGTAATAGACGAGTATGGCAGAGAGAGGACAGGGAGTATGGGATTGGTGACTGTAAAACGCCAACTGGCAAGTAGTGTTTGGGCATATCTTAATGACAACGAAGATCTTGACAGAGGCATTGACTGTTATAGCGAATACCGCGATGCTAAGTTGGACAAACTGCTATCCATACTCCAGACTGTTTTCGAACATGGCAACAAGAAGATAATTATTTTTGCCATCTTCAAGAAGACGCTTAAATATCTTAATATCCGTCTGAGAAAGGCTGGATATAAATGTGCCTTGATATACGGAGATACGAAAATTGACAAAACGGAAGTGTTAAGAACATTCCAGTTTGACGATTCAGTAAAGGTGTTACTATCTTCTGAGGTGGGCAGCGAAGGTCTTGACATGCAGTTCTGCAATACGTTGGTGAACTATGATCTGCCTTGGAACCCAATGGTGGTAGAACAGCGCATCGGTCGTATAGACCGTTTTGGTCAGGAATCGCCAAAGGTGAACATCAACACGATTATCGTTGAAGAGTCTATTCTTGAAGATATTTATGAGCGGCTTCTGAATCGTATCGGTATCTTCCGTGAATCAATCGGAGACCTTGAAGCCATCCTAGATTCAACCATGAAGACAGACGACGGAAGGACGATTACCATTCAAGATGCTCTGAAGTACATGGAACGTGATTTCTATTCCGATAAGTTGAATACAGAAGAGGTGGAAAAGAAACGGAAAGAAATAGAAAGAGCAATTGAGAATGAGAAGCTGAACCTACAGAAGATAGAAGAAGGTTTAACTAATTCCCTGACGAATGACTCATATTTCAGGGACGAAATCAACAAGATTATCAATAACAACGCATACGTTACCAGTCATGAGCTGTATCAGTTCGTTCGTCAGTTACTTAAAGAACATCTGACAACCTGCGAGCTAGTGCTTTCTGATTCGCCTGATGTGTATGTTCTTCGTATCCCCAAAAGTGATCCTAAGGTGCTCAAACGGTTTTTGGAGCAATACCAACCGATGGATCCTGATAGCAATAAGCTCTTCCGCAGATACATCACAGAAATTGAGGATGAGCTTGAGCTGCGCATGACCTTTGACCAGGAAAAGGCTTTCAAGGAAAAGAAGCTGGCATTTATCAACATTTACCATCCCATCATCAGGGCAGGGGTAAAATTCTTTGAGTCGAAGCGTGACAAGACACAGTGTACCTTCTTCTTCCAGTTAGCTTCTGACCATCTGCCTTTAGAGATAGGCAAAGGTCTCTACATGCTGGCAATATACAAAATTTCTGTGTCACGTACCCAATTTGAAAGAGATGTCGTAACAGATTCTCTCTATCCCATACTTTTTGACGTAACTAACGACAAGCTTGTTGATGACCATAGCCTTGCTGAAAGATTCATGGGCCGTGCACAGGTAGATGGGCAATACGCCCCTCTCGATGAGTCAAACCGTCTTAGCGAAGAACTAATTGCAGACCTTCGTTATGATTTTAATGAATGTGTCAATGCATATGTTTGGAAACATAGAGGGGAAATGCAGACTCGCATAGACAACAGCAAGAAACTTCGCTTCCAACAGACGATGCAATATTATGAAACACGTCAGAAGAGTATGGAGAGAAATATTGCCAATCAGGAGTTGATGCGGGAATATGCCATTTCATCAGGTAGCGATGATGAATTGAGGAGGACAGAGAACGTCTTACGTCTGCAACGTGCCAATCTTCGAGATTTGTTGGATCGTAAAGAAAGTGACATTGAGCGTATCAATCGTGATGTTAACCTGAAAGTTACTCAGGAAATAAAATCGTTAAACCTCGTACAAGTTGTATAGCACTATGAATGATGAAATAAAAATAGGTCTCGACTTTGGCACTCATCAGACAAAAATCTGTGTGCGCCGAACTCCCGATGAAGGTCGCGGTGAGCCAAATTTTGAGTATTTCAAGTTTACTGACTTACTGGGTAGCGAACAATATTTCCTGCCTTCTGTCATTCAAATTAACGAAGATGATACATTATCGTATGGCTATGTGGATAGTGCCAGGATGAAGCCTGAACAAGACGAACCTATTAAACAGTCCGTTTTGCTTGAAGAAGAATTTGACGTAGCAGAAAAGGCAAGACAGCTCTATGACAAGTATGCCACAGATAAAAATAGTCCTGAAGACTTGTATATCTTAAGCGAAATGCTTAAAAAACGGCTTCAAATGGTAAAAGAGAGAAATGAAAGGAAGAAAGAAGAGGCGGAAAAGGAATACGATAAGCTATTATATGATTATAAAAGCGCCAAGAATGTATTCCGATACTTTAAACAGGCTACCTTTATAGGTGGTGAATGGAACCGAGTTACTCTCATCAGCAATCGAACGCTATGCGTTTGGTATCTTGCTTATGTCATCTTTCTGCTCGAAGAGAGGTTTGGTACGGACTTTTCAATTAATATGGGAATACCTGCTGATGAAGAGACATTCGAAGTAAAAAAACGTCTTGCTGTTGAAATCCTTGCTGCCGCCTATCATCTTGTTGAGAAGGTGTATAAGAATGATTTTACGCGCTTCTTGAACGAGAAATACGAAACCCTCTTATCTAAAACCGAGAGTTTGAGATATTCTGATGATTTGAAAGAAGAGTATGTTATAAACATATTCCCTGAAGCATACGCAAGTCTGTCGGCACTCACATCAAGGGGAAAACTGCCAGCCGGCATGAGCTTGACAGCTGACATTGGAGGAGGTACGACAGACATTTCTTTCTTTACCATAGAAGAAGGTTTGCCTATGATTTACAAGTTCTGGTCAATTCCAAGAGGTTTGAATTATGTAGCAGCAAGGTCAGGATTTGATTATGCAGACGGAGGCTTCGCCAGTAAGGTTCAAGAGGAAGTTATTGATAAGTTCAATCGTAAAAAGCATGAACTTGTATCAAATCTGGTTCGGGATTTAGCAAGAAAAATTCAGGATGAAACGAGCATCCCAGTGCAGAACCTGAGGGATGCACTTAAAGACAGGATTCTAGTATATTCTGGAGGAGGAAGCACATTCGATTTCCTTACCAAGCCCATTGATACGTTTACCGATGTACGTATCATCAATGCTTCAATATGGAACGAGGAAAACATAAAGGACAAAGCTGCAGTGGCTCAGCTGTCACTTCTCCTAACTACTGCATACGGCTTGTCGGTAAGTGTAAGCGATGAGGATGTAAAGCTGAAGAGCTATAAGTCTTTGTTTGAACATCTGCCAAAGATGCATGAGAATACTATTGAAGAAATAAGTAAAGACCAATGCTGATATGAAAGAGACTTCACTTATTACATATGTCAAAAAGTATATTGAAGACGTTTATGCCATGAATGTCTTCTATTACAGCGTGAAAAAAGCCTTCGTAGATAAGGATTTCTCACTGTATAATTATTCATATTTCTTTATTGATGGCAGATTTCTGGGTGAATCTTTGAAAATTAGAACATCTGAAAACTATCGAACACCTGTACACTCTCTTGCGCTTTTGCTTTCCTTGCGCCTTATCATAGTTAATCACAAATACATTAAATTGTGTGATGATGACAGCCTCATTTTTATATCCAAGCCAATAGATAGCTTCCAGTGGATTAACTATATGTCCCTAATAATGGATAATTGGGACGATGATGAGGTTAAGATGCTGTTCTATATGATGGAGAACTATTATTATGATAATAAGTTCTCCGATGACATCAAAACTGCCTTCAAGAAATCCATTATTACCCCTGAATATAGGAATGAACGTTCTTACTACGGATATCTAGCTAAGAACACAAAAGGTGTTTCCGATTCCATCATAGGAAACAATGCTTTCTTAAAAGCAAAAATCAAGTCTTATACAGTTCCGAAAGATGTTGTTTACGTGGGCAATACTGCATTCGCTTATTGCGATGAGCTTGAATCACTGAAGTTTGAAGGTAAGGTCATGTTCGGTGTGTTCCCAATCATTGAATGCAATAGCCTAAAGCATATTGTAGTTCCTTCAGAATTACTGTCATATTATGCAGAGGCATTACCTTTTTATAAGGATTTAATTACAGACAAATCGGAGAATGAGGGTGAAGATAGGGATGACTCTAATAAAGAACCCTATAAAACATCCGACGAGCAAGAAACGAAACAAGTCCATGTTGTTATTCCTTCATCTGCTCATTCTCCTGCTGCTGACGTTTCACAGCCAAGCTGTTCAACTTCTGTAGTCCAGGAGGAAGTGAGGAATCCCATAGACGTTAAGATGCTTCAAAAGGTGTTTGAGAAAAAATCGTCTTCCTATAAATATTTCTGGTTGATGGCTATCATTTCATTGGCAAAGGAAAACAAGCACTTTTCCATAGCCTTCAATGACATCACCATAAGGATGGCAGCTTTGGCATGGCCAATCGTATTTGAAAATGACATTGACCTGGGAAGCGGAGACATGATGAGAAAGTATTTTGAAGAGGTCATTAAAAAAACGAAGCTCATAAAAGGTGCATCAAGCAAAGTCGTAGAGTGCTATTTGATGCAACACTATTCTTCACAAGGGGTTGACAAAGTACTTGCTCCTCTAATGAAGAATGTGCCATATCGTTTTCTCTCGCCTTGGATACAATATACTACAGATGCAGAAGTAATTGAGAAATCATGTGCTAAGAGTTTTAACGGATTGTATGCGATACACTCCAACTACATCGTACTTGATGAAGAATGGTGGGAATATATAGATGCCCACTATCAAGAGGTGTGTGATTTTGCCTTACGTTCATTCATTGAGTATGCAAAGAAGTATAACAGCGATATGAAACTAATAAAATTGATGGCCAATGGATGGTCACTAATAAAAAAACAATGATTTACTAAAGATCTGTAAGATGTTTGACTTCAAAGATTTCATGACATTCATGGCCATCAATGATGCGATGGAGGAGGAAGAGAACAACTCTTCTCCGAAATACTCGTCTAGAAGTTCTGATGAACCGGTGACTACAGGCGGCAAGATTGCTGTTGTCGGCACAATCATCGGAATAGTCCTCGGTTTGGTCTTCGAGAGTTGGCTCTGCTTCATCTTCTTTGCTGCCGCTGGCTTTATCATTGGACTCAACCATGATGTTTATAAAAGTACAGAGGATAAAAAGAAAAGCGATAAAATATAGACTTTAGACGTTAGACACTAGACTTTAGTCATCTGACTGGGGACAGAGGAGAGTGTCAGTTTTGGAGAATAACGATGAAGAAGGGTGGGTTAAATAAGAGGGAGTATTATGGATTTTCTTGATTTTGTAGCATTCGAAGAGTCGTATAATTCTCCCTCAGGAGGAGGTGGTGGTAAAGGCTGTATCATTGTCATTATCATCATCATCATTATTGTGTGTATATCCAGTTGTTGAATAAAAGATCTGACAGAGTGATATCCAAAGAGTCATACTCTTATGTCACCATCATACTCCTCCACCGCAAGCGGTCCCCCTCCGCTATCTTAGCGGAGGAGCTATATACCAGCAGAATCAGAATCATAGGGACAGGCACTTTGATTCATCCATTATCTGACAGGTGAATGACAAACAATAAACGATTCCGTGAGATTTCCGTGAGTTTTCCGGCTCACCAGTAAAATACTGTGTTGAGATAAATAAAAAGCCTCCGGAGAAAAACAAAAATATTAAAAAGTGTTTGTTCTCTTCTAAAGTCTAGCGTCTAAAGTCTATTTTTCTCAATTCTTAACTCTTAATTCTTAACTTTTTTGTACCTTTGCAACAAAGAACATAAAACTATGGCAGAAAGTAATATATTAGACAAATTGGAGGGACTGGTGAGTCGGTTTGAGGAGATATCAACGCTCATCACCGACCCCAACGTGATTGGCGACCAGAAACGCTACGTGAAGTTGACAAAAGAATATAAGGACTTGAGCGACATCATGAAGGCAAGGAAGGAGTACATGACTTGCTTGCAGAACGCCAACGAGGCGCGTGAGATGATCAGCGCTGAGGACGACCCCGAGATGAAAGAAATGGCACGCGAGGAACTGGCTGTTGCCGAACAACGCATACCGGAACTGGAGGAAGAAATCAAATTGCTGCTCGTTCCTGCTGACCCAGAGGACGGCAAGAATGTGGTGATGGAAATCCGTGGCGGTACTGGTGGCGACGAAGCAGCTTTGTTTGCAGGCGACCTGTTCCGCATGTACTCGAAATACTGCGAGATGAAAGGTTGGAAGGTGACCATTTCGAGTTTCTCCGAGGGTGCATCGGGCGGCTACAAGGAAATCATCTTCAACGTGACGGGTGAAGGTGTATATGGTATTCTGAAGTACGAGAGCGGTGTGCATCGTGTGCAGCGAGTACCAGCAACCGAAACTCAGGGACGTGTTCACACCAGTGCAGCAACAGTAGCGGTGCTACCAGAAGCAGAACCGTTCGACGTGGAAATCAACGAAGGTGCCATCAAGTGGGATACCTTCCGCAGCCAAGGTGCTGGTGGTCAGAACGTGAACAAGGTGGAGTCGGGTGTCCGTGCCCGCTACATGTGGAAGAATCCGAATACAGGTGTCGAGGAGGAAATCCTCGTTGAGTGTACCGAAACGCGCGACCAGCCTAAGAACAAAGAGCGTGCCCTGGCTCGCCTGCGTACTTTCATCTATGACCGCGAACATCAGAAATACATCGACGACATCGCCAGCCGCCGTAAGACGATGGTGTCGACGGGTGACCGCTCAGCCAAGATTCGCACTTACAACTATCCACAGGGACGCATCACCGACCATCGCATCAACTACACCATCTATAATCTTGCCGCCTTCATGGATGGCGACATCCAGGACTGCATCGACCACCTCATCGTTGCCGAGAATGCAGAAAGGTTGAAGGACGCAGAACTGTAATATAAAGTTCATAGTTGATAGTTTAAAGTTTATAGTCAGTTGAATAGTTTAGTAGGTTAATAGGTAAATGACCAAATAGCTAAATTGAAAATAAATTGTCAATAGTAAATTGTCAAATAGTAAATGAGATTGTGAACGAAATAGTATCAGCATTAAACGACTTCATGTGGGGATGGCCCATGATTATCCTGCTGCTTGGCACGCACATTTTCCTCACCTTCCGACTGAAGGTGCCACAGCGGAAGTTATGGACAGCCATCAAGCTGTCGGTTGGTAAGGACAAGAACTCGAGCGGCGACGTCAGCCAGTTCGGAGCGCTTGCCACCTCATTGGCAGCAACAATCGGTACAGGTAACATCATCGGAGTAGCTACAGCCATCTCGTTGGGAGGCCCTGGCGCTGTGTTGTGGTGCTGGCTCACAGGTGTGTTCGGCATCGCAACGAAATACGCAGAAGGTCTGCTTGCCATCAAATACCGCACAAAAAACGCAGAAGGCAAGATGATTGGTGGCCCGATGTATGCCCTCGAACGTGGTCTCGGCATGAAGTGGTTGGCTGTCGTCTTCTGCATCTTCACCGCCATAGCAGCATTCGGAATCGGCAACACCGTACAAGCCAACGCCATCTCGGAGAACCTGAGTCTCGTATGCCAAGACTTGTTCGACCCTCTGACCACAAAGATGGTGACAGGATTCATTGTCGCAGCTATCGTGGGATTCGTCATCATCGGAGGTGTGAAGAGCATCGCTACATGGTGCACCCGACTCGTACCCTTCATGGCCCTGCTCTATGTCCTCGGCTGTCTTTACATCCTCTTTGTGAATCATCAGTACATCATCCAAGCCCTGCAACTCATCGTGGGTGAAGCCTTCTCGCTGAAAGCCTTCGGAGGCGGCACGGCAGGTACCGTCATCATGATGGCAGCCCGCTACGGTATCGCCCGAGGTCTGTTCTCGAACGAGTCAGGTATGGGCTCTGCACCTATCGTAGCAGCTGCTGCACAGACGAAGAATCCTGTACGCCAAGCCCTCGTATCATCAACCGGTACATTCTGGGACACGGTGGTCATTTGCGCCATCACAGGCATGGTGGTAGTCACCAGCATCCTCGCTTATCCTGAAATCAGTCAGGACGATGGCGGCATGCTTACGAAAGAAGCGTTCGGCATGATTCCATACATCGGCACACCCATCCTCACCTTCGGCATCATCACCTTCTCCTTCTCCACCATCCTCGGTTGGAGTTACTACGGTGAGCGTGCTGTGGAATACCTGGGTGGACGTCGGGCGGTATTCTGCTACCGCGTTCTTTGGATTCTGCTCGTGCTTGTCGGTTCTGTCCTCAGCCTCGACCTCGTGTGGAACATCTCCGACCTCATGAACGCCATGATGGCCATCCCTAACCTCATCGCCCTACTCCTCCTCTCAGGCATCATCGCCCGTGAAACCGACTACTATCTGTGGAAAGGTAATCTCGATCAAGATGCCAACGACCTCCAGAATCCGATGAAATGACAATTACCTTTAACAATAAACAAATATGGATATCCTAATGATTCTTCAACTGATTATCGTATTGCTAGCACTCTATGTAGGCTCACGCTACGGTAGTTTGGCACTCGGTGCAATCTCTGGCATCGGTCTTGCCATTTTGGTATTGGGGTTTGGCATGGCACCAGGAAACCCACCAACTGACGTCATTTACATCATCATCGCAGCTGTCACCTGTGCCGGCATCATGCAAGCTGCTGGCGGAATGGATTGGCTGATTCAGCTGGCCGAAAAACTTTTGAGAAAGAACCCGTCGTATGTGACGTTCCTTGCACCTCTTTGCACCTTCTTCCTGACGGTACTCGTGGGTACAGGACACGTCGTTTACACCCTGATGCCTATCATCTGCGATATCGCCCTGAAGAAAGGTATTCGTCCAGAACGTCCTTGCGGTGTTGCTTCCATTGCCTCTCAGGTCGGAATCACCTGTTCGCCTATCGCAGCGGCAGTAGCGTCCTTTGTGTTAATCAGTAATGAATGTGGATTTAACGTAAACAACCTGCAAGTCATCGCAGTTACCATTCCTGCATGTCTCTGCGGATTGATGGCAGCATCCCTCTTATCCTTCAAACGTGGTAAGGACCTCGATAAAGACCCCAAGTTCCAGGCTCGTCTGGCAGATCCTCAGATGAAGGAATACATGTATGGCGACACCGCATCATTGCTCGACAAGAAGGTTGACAAGCATGCCAAGTTGTCGGTTTACATCTTCCTGGGTGCACTTGCAGTCATCGTACTCTATTCGTTGATGCAGATCTTGGGATGTGACATCCGTCCAATTGTCGATTCTGGTAAAGTGGCAGAAGATGGAAGTCCTGTTCTCAAACCGATTGGCATGAACATCATCATCCAGATTGTGATGATTACAGCAGCTGCAGCCATGATTATCTTTGCGAAAGCAAGTCCTAAGAAAGCTGTGGCGGGTCCAGTATGGCAGTCTGGTATGGTAGCAGTCGTAGCCATCTACGGTATCGCATGGCTCGCTGATACCTACTTCGGCAATTATAAAGAAGAGATGAGGGATGCCATGAACGGTATTGTGACCGATTATCCTTGGGCAATTGCGTTTGTGTTCTTCGCAGTATCTGTACTGATTAACAGCCAGGGAGCTGTTGTCGTAGCGATGTTGCCATTAGCTTATTCATTAGGCATATCAGGACCAGTCCTCTTAGGTGTGCTGCCATCTGTCTACGGATATTTCTTCATTCCGAACTATCCATCAGATATTGCGACGGTCAACTTCGACCGGTCAGGAACTACTGTGATTGGCAAATACCTGCTCAATCACTCGTTCATGATGCCAGGAATGGTAAGCGTGATTGTTAGTACCATCGTAGCTACCATCATCACGCAAATCATTTATTGAAGTTATCGCGGTCTGTAACCGCTCAGGATTTTTTCCGGAGTTCAGAAGTGACAGGAGTTCAGGAGTGACTGACGATACCAAAGGTTGTATTCATCAGCAGTCATTTGTCTGCCACTCCTGTCACTTCTGTCACTCCAAGTTATTTAATTATAATTGAGTTATCTATTAGCGTACCCGCTGCGGCGGTATTCCAGCCAGAACAGCAGACCTGCGGTGGACAAGCCGAACGGGAAACCCCACCACACGCCGGCACTACCCCACCCAAGCACGAATGCGAAAACATAACTGAGGGGAATGCTTACGACAATGTAGGCAATGAACGCATGAAGCATCATACGTTTCACGGCTTCCAATCCCCTCAGCACATTCGCAAAGAGGATTTGTGTGCAGTCGCCAAACTGATAGACAACAAAACAAGGGAGCATCGTCAACAACACAGCAACAACTTCATCGCTGGTCGTGAACAACGAAACAAGTGGTCGGAAGGCTAACACAATCAGCGTCGTCATACAGCCTGCACAGCATAAACCGATGATGTAGGCAGTCTTTACCGTACGCTGCACCATCACAAGGTCGTTCTGACCCCGATACTGACTCACCAGAATCGAAGCAGCTCCTCCTACGCCATACAATATCTGGAAACAAAGGGTGGAGACGGTACCCATCACCTGATGTGCGGCCAAAGGAATCGCCCCCAGCCATCCCATGAACAAAGCGGTAATGTTGAATGCAGATGCTTCAAGACATAGCTGAATGGCGATAGGGAACCCTACGCTTAGCAGATGGACGACACCAAGACGCGTCACATTTTTTGCCGAAGCATTGGATGCGGGACGCACAAAAGGCTGATAAGAACGACTCAACAGAATGACCGACATCGCCAACGGAAGGAACGTACGGGCAAGGAAAGTAGCTACGCCTGCACCCAACAAACCCATCTCGGGCAATCCACACTTACCATATATCAGCAGGTAGTTGAGCACCACATTCAACACGTTCGATGTAAGCAAAATCCACATCGGAGTGCGTGTACGGCCCAACGCATCGGAAAACTGTTTCATGGAATTGAATGCGGCCAGAAACGGGAGCGATGCTATCTGAGTGAGGAGATAAGGACGTATCAGCGGCAACAGTTCCTCGGGCTGTCCCAGACGGTCGAGGTTGACATAAAGCAGCAATAACAACAGCGCAACAACAAATCCGCAGGTGATGTTCACCAACAGGCTTTCGCGCAGGGAACGAGCCGTACCCACATAGTCGCGACGGCCAAACAGGGCACCCACAATAGGAATCGTGCTGTAGGAAATGCCCAACATGAAGAAGATGACCATGTTGAACATGTTGTTCACGAATCCCGAAGCCGACAGTTCCATCGTTCCGTATTGGCCTACCATCATCGTGTCGGCAAAACTCTGGAACACAATACCCAACTGCCCCACAATCATGGGGAAGCCCAACGAGATGATACTCCAAGTCAGAGATTTGGATTTCATCACTTAATTCTTATAGAACTTACGGAACTGGATATACTCGTCACAACGTGACACGTAGGTGCTGACGCCCTTGCTGTTGGTCTTTTCGAAATCGGCAAGTGCACTAAAGGTCTTGTACTGACTGGCTGACGGCTGTGCAATTGTGCGATACTTCCCTGTCTGTGTATTCCACTCTGAACGGTACCACCTGTCCCCTTCTGGATAGAGGTCACCAAATGACAACGCAAACAAAGCACGTTCCTTCAACTGCACGTCGGTCGTCTCTGCTGCCTGACATAACAGTTCTATCGCCTTGGCATGAAGGTCCACCTCATGAACACGTAAAGTATCCATATAACTCTTACCGTCTCGCATCAGGAACCAACAATCGCCCGTATAGCTTGCCTGGGCATAACGGACTGCGAGGTCATAGCAGGCCTGCTGATAGTTCTTACCTTTGAGTTTCGCCAACTGACGCTCGCGACTTTGTATGTCAGTTGCGAAGTCTATCTTAGGATTGGTGGTCATGTGCTGTTCCGCTGCCTCATACTCCATTTCTGAAGGCAACCACTGTCGTTTGATCCAGGGTTCGACCTTTGTCGTTCGTTTAGCTGCATAGACAGCATAGCCTTTGTTGTTATAATACGACATCGGCACCTTCTTCAACCAACTGATGGCTTCGTCCCACTGACAGAGGCGCAGGTATTTGGTACCGATGAGGTCATCCATGTTGTAAGCGTCATTATCGATATGTGAGCTGAGATAACGATCGATCGGATTGGCTGGTGCATCGAAATAATGGAGGAGACTGATGAGCGAGTGTACCTCGAGTGTGTCGAGTGCTTCACTATACTCGTATGCATCGGTAGCAGCAAGAAGTCCCATGGATGTCTCTACACGACCCGCTTTCGCATATTTGGCTGCAAGGTACTGATGAACGATACGGTCGAGTGCATTCTCAAAGAAGGCATCACGTGTTTCACGGTTCATCAGTTCCATCCATTCCAATTCGGTTGCCACATAAGAGTCGAACTGCGAATCGACCTTCGACGACTGAGCTACAGTTATATACAGACGAATCACGCGTGCTGCATTCTTCATCCAATCTGTTCCTTCGAGATTCACGGTCTGGTTGATATCCGTAACAGCCTGACGACGATTGCCCAACATGAACTCGAGCCATGCCTTGGCGGTCAGCCACATGACCGGCACCTTCGACCTACCCTCTTGAACGACCTGTCCTGCAAACAGAATCATCTGCTGAGCCTCTCTTGTTGAGATGTCGCGCACGAACATTTTTCCGTAGCCATCCTCATCGACAGCTTCCTGACTGTTGTTGACGAAGTCCTGTAGCAGGAATGGCAATACGGCTGAGTTCGGGTTGTGCTCATACTCCTCACGGATGGCCTGATAAGAACGTTTCAGATAATACTGCGTCATCAGGCTTTGCCAGTCGCCCATCTCAGCAAAGAGCTGTCCCGACTTATCCAGTTGTCCGGTCTTGTAGAGTGCACCTGCATAGATATTCTGCATCATCTCCTTATAGACCGACTCTATATACTTGGATGCGGTCTGCTCCCAGAACTGAACATTATCAGCATGTTTGCCCAGCAACATATTGCAGCGCATCACCAACAATCCATGCTGACTGCGCAGACGAGACGTCAACTTACTCTTCGCATACTGAAGCACAGAGTTGAGCACACGGTTTCGCTGGGCCAGTTCGTCTTTCGTCGGATAATCCCACGATTCGGCCTCCACCTCATTTGAACAGTTGAGATAGCGCTCCAAGTTGTCCACGTAGCTCACCATCAGTTCGTCACCTTTCTTCTGTGCAAAGTCCTTCACTTCCTTGGCATCGAAATAATAGTACTCTTCTGTTGAGCCAAGATACACTTTCCAGTTGTCGCGTGAGATGCGGTCGACACGCTCACGGAACTCCTCGTTGTCATAGATATGAAAGAGGTAATAATTGTGAGTAATATTCCAAGCGCACGCAACTGCTTCGCGTGGGAAGAAAGCGAATGACAAAAGGCACAAGGCAACAGTCCTCAGCCTTGGATTAACGGCGATAAATCGCATCGA
Source organism: Bacteroidaceae bacterium (assembly GCA_017616445.1). Lineage (GTDB taxonomy): Bacteria > Bacteroidota > Bacteroidia > Bacteroidales > Bacteroidaceae > Colivivens. Next base: position 39,669 of record JAFZYE010000030.1, on the reverse strand, counting down.
ATGTTTCTTGTTCATATCTGTTTATATTATCATGATCCAAATGGTAGAGCAAGATGGTGTGTCGCAGGCCGTCGCGCTCATTCTCGACTGCAGTCTTCACACGTAGGATTTCGTCTGCCTCCACATCCTGAATAATAGGCACATTGCTGATGGTACGCACCCACCGAAAGACGGGATAGGCTGCAGCCAACGGAAGCGGATAGCTGTCGAGATAACGCAGATAGGGTTGTACATCACGCAGGTCGAGGATGGGGTTACGCTCCATGAACTTCTGTGGATCGCCTGTATTGTAAATCATCAGCACCCCGTAGTCAACTGGTGGAGCTGACATCGACAACTGATGCAGACGGATGGTGGTCGAAAGCCGCATATCATGCTTGCGGGCCTCTTCGCGTACTTCGCTCAGAAAGTCGTAATAGACACCTTTGCTGCGTAGAGTATAGTCACAGTCAATCTGAATCTCCTTCACACTCATGATATCGTTGGTCTCGTTCATCTGCACGATACGCTGCACCAGCTTCTGTGCCAGACCTGTATGTGGCTGATGGATACAAGCCTCGGTGATATAGACCGTAGGAATGATTTCCAGGCTCGACGGGACAGCATCCACAAACGTGATGGTTGCATTGGGATGGGGCTCGTTGGTGTCTAGTCCGTCAATCACCACATCGAAATAGCGGCAATACACCTTATGGACATCATACTTCGTCAGGAAGTCCTGCTCCAGCGAGTCAAGCCGCCATTCTGTTCGCCAGTAATACACGGCATTCTCGTCGTCCATCGGTTCCTGATGTGAACAGGCGACGAAGCAGGGTAACAGAACAAACCAAAGGAGCCATCTCTTTTCCATACTTGCTGTACTGAATTCGAATGCAAAGATACAAAATAATGTATAATGTAGAATATAAAATGTAAAATAAATTGTATTTTTAATGTTCCAACCGCTAACCGTTAACCGCTAACCGTATTTACAAAGCAGATGGACGCTTGTTTCTGCAACAAACGTCCACCCAAAAACAACAATTTATAAAGTGAGAAAATGTATCAAAACGGTGAATCGCCTGCAGGAGAATTACCACCTAACGGATCGTCATCAGACAAGACCACTTGATTCATCTTCGACTGAATCAGGCCCGATTGCGGATCCTCACCAGGCATTGGGACTTCGTCCGTCATGTTTGCAAATCGTGCGAACTCTCCCACGAACCGTAGTTTCACATCGCCCGTCTTACCGTTACGATGCTTGGCAATGATGATTTCCGCAATACCTTTCAACGAACGGTTATGCGTGTCTTTCATGATGCCGTAATACTCTGGACGATGAATCATACAAACCATATCAGCATCTTGCTCAATGGCACCCGACTCACGCAAGTCGGCCAACTGCGGACGGTGTGTGTCCTTCTGCTCTTCGGTTGCTGCACCTGCAATACGGTTCTCAACACCACGGTTCAATTGCGACAAAGCGATAATCGGGATGTTCAGTTCCTTCGCCAAAGCCTTCAGGTTACGCGAAATCGTTGACACCTCTTCCTGACGGCTGTTGTAGCTCATACCCGATGCGTTCATCAGCTGAAGGTAGTCAATCAGTATCAGTTGCACCCCATGTTCCCTCACCAGTCGACGTGCTTTGGTTCGGAGTTCAAAAACAGACAACGAAGGCGTATCGTCGACATAGAGCGGAGCGCCATACAACGCCTGCATCTTGACGCTCAACTGCTGCCACTCGTATGGCGCCAGCTGACCACTGCGCAGTTTCTCACTTGGAATCTCACATACATTCACTAACAAACGGTTTACCAACTGCACATTCGACATTTCGAGCGAGAACATCGCAACAGGAACACGACTGTCGATGGCTATATTCTTGGCCATAGATAGCACGAATGCGGTCTTTCCCATAGCCGGACGTGCAGCAATGATAATTAAGTCCGATCGCTGCCAACCATTCGTGATCTCATCCAGCTGATAGAACCCGGAGCTGATACCCGATATACCATCTGTATTATGGGCAGCTTCCTCTATCATCTTATAGGCCTCGTTGAGCACAGGGTCAATCTGTACGAAGTCCTTCTTGATATTCGACTTCGACAGTTCAAACAGCTTTCCCTCTGCTGTCTGCATCAACTCATCGATATCCTGTCCTTCGGTGAAGGCATCTTCCTGAATACGACTGGCGTAGGTGATGAGTTCGCGTGCCAAAGCTTTCTGAGCGATGATCTTGGCGTGATACTCGATATGAGCCGACGAGACCACTTTATTACTCAATTCTGCAATATAATACGGACCACCAGCCTGCTCCAACGTGCCATTCACACGCATCTGTTCCGTAACGGTCAGTATGTCTATCGGTTTGTTCTCGGCCGACAGACTTTGGATAGCTTCGAATATCAGACGGTGTTTGGTCTCATAGAACGACTTAGGTTTCAGAATATCGACAATCTGTCCGAATGCCTCCTGTTCAATCAGGCAGGCACCGATCACCACCTCTTCGAAGTCAACAGCTTGCGGCTGCTGACGACCCAAGTCGGTTACGATCTGAACCACTTCTTCACTCTTTTTTTTCTTTGCTGGACGTTTATTCGTTGTTGTTGGCATAATCTCACTTTATCTTTTCGGCTTGCAAAGTTACGACTTATTATGCATTATGCATTATGCATTGTGAATTATTTTTCAACCTCCCTGTTGAAAACTCTGTTGATAATGTTAATAACTTTTCCGTCAAAGCCCTTCCAACCCCCATAAAAGTGCACAATCTGAACAAATGAGAAAAAAACATCTATGGAATAAGCAAAAATAGTAAATTGTAAATTGTCAAATGGTAAATATTTTGTATCTTTGCACGCTTTTCCAGTTGAGCGCAACTGCTAAAGTCTAAATACTACTGGGGTTGACATGGATTTGACAGCAAGCCGAGGTGGTAGGTAAGCATGCAGAGCGTTGTTGGGTGGCTCTTTAATCCCATCTTTCATAAATTTTATCTGGCAACAATACTTATGCTCTCGCAGCTTGATCGAAGTATAGTAGATCGCTTTATTCCTTAGTTAGACTAGGGAACGAGACATCGCCCTGAAAGCCCCCTTCCTGAGGCGTTTAGACAAGCGGTGCGGCAAATTCAGGAATAGCTCTTGGCAGCCTCGTGCCTCGAGTGAAACTTTAGAGGATAAGGGTGTGACTCGATGGTTCAAGTCAGGTCACATCACGAAAACCAAAACTGAACTAAGCATGTAGAAAGCTTATGGTCTCCTTGTTTGGACGAGGGTTCGATTCCCTCCAGCTCCACTTCGTTCCGCTTCCGGGAATCGTCCGTTTTTTTCAGCATTCCATGCTGTTTTGGCCAGCTCCACTACATAAAACAGCTGATTTTGTCAGCTGTTATTTTTTATGCTTAACTTCTATAGTTTAAAGTCTAAAGTCTAGCGTCTAAAGTCTCGTCTCTTCAACTGTCAATTGTCAACTCGCTAACGTCTATTTTTCTTAACTCTTAATTCTTAACTCTTAACTTCATCTATAGCTTCCCCATCGGTCCATGATACTATACACATACTGGTAAGTCTCTGTGCCTCGCATATATCCATGCTTCACCACCTCGTCGTTGAAGTAACGGGCTTCGCTCAGATGGAGCACACACTGGTCCACATTCCCATTCCAAAGGTCAGGATTCTTTCCGTACTTGCGTGCCAGACTACGGGCATCATCTATATGTCCTGCACCAGCATTATAGGCAGCCAAGATGAATTTGATGCGTTCGTTCCTGTCGGCAATCGAACCATAGTAGTCGTTCAGCTGGTTGATCAGTCGGACAGCTCCACGGAGATTGGTCTCAGGGTCGAATGCCTGTGAGATGCTCACACCCATGTTGCGAGCGGTAGTCGGCATGAGTTGCATCAGTCCCAGCGCACCCATATAAGAAACGGCGGTGGGGTCGAACGCACTCTCCTGATAGGCTTGGGCAGCCAGGAGTTTCCAATCCCAGTTACATTGGGTAGCATATTTCTTGAAGAGATGGTCGAACTGCGAAATCTGTCCTGTCGCTCTGTTGAGCATCGGACTATAGGTACGACGGCGTGGAGTGTAGACACGTCCTGTTCCGTCTGTGATTCGTAAGGTGGTCATGTCCTTGAACTGCGTCTCGTTCGCAGCCATCCAGTCGTTCACCGATTGAGCCAGGAGCGGAGCGTCTTTCCTCACGAGCCACGCAATGGGTTTCAGACTGTCGATGAAGTGTGTCAGCTCGCGCTCGCCACACAACAGAAACTGCTCCTTCAGCGTATCGTCCACAGTCATCCCATACGTCACGATGTCACCATCACCATCGAGCAGGTGTTGCTTCAGTTCGGCTTCCGAACGCATCACATCCACCCGCACCTTACACCCGATACTCTGTGCATAGGCATCAGCCAGCTTATACAGTGTTCCATATCCCTCACCATAGAACTCAAAATAGCTCTGTGCCCCATACTGTGTCAGCACAATCAGTTCACCGTTCGACTGAATGGCATCCAGGTCCAGACTCTCTGTGGCGTTCGGTGTACGAAACACACCCAGTTCGCGGGGTTTCTCCTGCTTACAACCGATGAGAGCCGTCAGTATAATGACTGCAATCAGGTAGCTACATTTATGATGAAAAACTGTCATCTCTGTCATTTTGAGGTGCAAAATTACAAAAATAATATAAATAAATTATACATTATGCATTGTGAATTATGCATTTTTTGTAAATTTGCCATCAAATCAATCAATTATGCTTGCACTTTCCCCATTATTTGTGTTCCTGTGCCTGTATCTGGTGACCAGCATCATCGTGCAGGACTTCTATAAGGTACCTATCATCGTAGCGTTCCTCATCTCCTCCATCTATGCGATTGCCATCACAAAAGGAAGCATCAACCACCGCATTCAGATATTCTCGAAGAGTGCAGGCAGCAAGAACATGATGCTGATGCTGTGGATCTTCATCCTGGCAGGCGGGTTCGCAGGTGCAGCCAAAGCCATGGGAGCCGTCGATGCAACCGTGAATATGGCATTGGTCGTACTCCCCCACTCCATGATTCTGGCAGGCATCTTCCTCGCCGCCTGTTTCATCTCGTTGGCCATCGGCACCTCCGTAGGCACCATCGCAGCCCTCACCCCGGTAGCAGCAGGCATCGCCTCACAGTCAGACATCAGTACCGCCCTCGTGGTTGCCATCGTGGTTGGAGGTGCTTTCTTTGGCGACAACCTCTCCTTCATCAGCGACACCACCATCGTAGCCACGCAGACCCAGCAATGCAAGATGAGCGACAAGTTCAAGGTCAACTCACGGATTGTGTTCCCCATCGCCCTCATCATGCTTGTCATCTATGCCGTGATGGGAAGCGACATCGCAGCACCCACAGACCTTCAACCCATCAATTTCCTCAAGGTACTCCCCTACCTCATCGTCATCATCACCGCTGTATGCGGCATGAACGTATTGCTCGTACTCACCATCGGTATCGTCGCTACAGGCATCATCGGGATGACAGGAAGCGACTACGACCTGTTCGGTTGGTTCCGCAGCATCGCCGAAGGAATGATGGGTATGAGCGAACTCATCATCATGACCCTCTTGGCAAGCGGCATGCTGGCCATGATACGACATAATGGAGGCATCAGCTACATCATCAACCGACTCACGCGCAACATCAGCGGACAGCGAGGAGCCGAATACTGCATCGCAGCCCTGGTGTGTCTGGTCAATATCTGTACCGCAAACAACACCGTCGCCATCATCACCACAGGCAGCATCGCACACGACATCTCCCAGCGTTTCGGACTCGACAACCGCAAGGTAGCCAGCATCCTCGACACCATGTCGTGCTTCACTCAGGGACTCCTACCCTACGGTGCCCAGGTACTTATCGCCACCAGTCTGGCCAATGAATGCCTGAAGGCTACCTCCATCACCCCTATCGACATCGTCCGCTATCTCTACTACCCCCTCGCCCTCGGCATTGCTGTCCTCCTCTGCATCGCGTTTAGGTATCCAAGACTGAAGAATTTAGACGCAAAACGTTAGACGTTAGCGGTTAGAATTAATCGGACCAAAGAACCGTTCCTTGATTCCTCTTTATAGTTACAGTCGCATTTACAGTCTCATTTACAGTCTCATTTACAGTCTCATTTACAGTCTCATTTACAGTCTCATTTGCAGGGGCATCCTTCGTTTCAATCTTCCATTGCCGCTTGCAGTGGAGGAGTATGTTTTTTCATTTTTACATTATACATTCTATATTTTACATTTTACATCTTACATTTTACATGTTGACATCACTACTGCTTAATGGCGGCAGGAATAAGGATCACTGGTAAAATCAAAACTTTGTGTATTTATTGTCATATTCTATCCCCCCCCTTTGGGGTACTCACCTCATCACCTTGTGGGGAACTAAGCGAGACTAAGGGGCTGAATTTGCAAACCCTAAGGTTAGCAATTGCAAAGCCTAGGGTTAACAAGTGCAAACCCTAAGGTTTACAAAAAGCACCTCTCGGAAGCAACTGGCTGGAGTATTAAGCCTAAATTCAAAGTGTATCAAGCCTGCATACACTTCGAATTCTGCGATTAAACGAGAACAATGCCATACAAGTATGAGCTTTGTCGAGTGCAAGCAGAATGGACGAAGTCAATTCAGGCTTAACTCGATCCGAATTTAGGCACCAAACTCATCGAGTTGAAAGTTGACAGTTAGACTTTAGACCTTAGACAATGCATAATTCATAATGCATAATTAGATGACAATTAGACATAAGCCTTTAATTCTTTCATTTTACTGGACTCAAGTCTTTTGCGAATGAATCAAGAAACGCAGCTTACGCAATCAAGGAATGTGGCGGCTGTAATCAAGGAAAAAAGCTTCTGCGTTCTAGGAAAAAAGGAAAAAACTTCTTTGAAAAAATGAAAAAAGTTCCTAGAAAATTTTTGACTTGCCTACATGCCTACATAAAATCGCTGTATCTAATTGCATTACTGAAAGTTATAAAGTTTTCAGCCTACATAAAGCCTACACAAAGCCTACATAAAGTCTACATACCAAAAATCATCATAATCATGCAGAAAGAATGTAGGTATAATGTAGGCTTTATGTAGGCTTTGTGTAGGCTCAACCCAAGTCAAATTCGCCTTTACAGTTATCTACGTTATGGTTTTATACACTTATGTATGTAGACATGTAGGCAAAAACAAAAATTTCAAAAAAATCAAAATACAAAAGTTCACATTATCGTTATCATACTCCTCCACCACAAGTGGTCCCCTCCTCAAGGCCCCCTCTATGGGGGAGCCTCTATGGGGAGTAAAATGTAAGGAAAGGCTGGACGATTATTCGCCACCCTTTCAAATGTTAGTAATTCGGTGATTTGTGACGATTTCATTCGGTGATGATAGTCTTTTTGTTATAAGGTCTTTCTACAATGACGAAATAATATAAACTGGGGAGTGCGAAGGAGGAAATTGATAGAAATAGCCTTAGAGAACTATTTATTACACAAAAAATGTTAATTCTACAGTGATTTTTATTGTGCTCTACAAAATTATTATTAATTTTGCAGATTGAAAGCAGTCGGACGGTCTGTCGCTAGTATATGCTGGTAGACATCGAGCTACAACGGTATGCGAGAGGAAAGTCCGGGCAGCACAGAGCATTCCACTTCCTAATATAGAAGCAATCCGCGAGGGTTGAGTAATGCAGAAGAAAACAACCGCCCCGTCGGGGTAAGGGTGAGAAGGTGGGGTAAGAGCCCACCAGCGCCTGTGGTGACACAGTGGCTGTGTGTCTTGGAAGCTGCAAGTTCATGTATAGTAGCGCCTGAGGGCTGCTCGTCCGAGCTACAGGGTAGAACGCTAGAGTTGTGTGGTGACATACAACCAGGATAAATGACAGACCATCACATTCGAGTGATGACAGAACCCGGCTTATAGGCTGGCTGCTTTCTTTTTTAAGACACTAGTCTTTAGACGCTAGACTTTAGACATTATAAAAATATGAGAAAACTGATTTGTGTAGCTCTTGGAGCATGTCTGGCAAGTACAGCATTGTATGCTCAGAAGCAATGGACACTGCAAGAGTGTATTGATTACGCATTGGAGAACAACATTCAGCTGAAACAAAGTAGGCTGACAAATGCACAAAATGAACTTGACGTGGCGCAGTCGAAAGCTGCCCTATTCCCTACCCTTTCGTTCAGTACAAACCAAAACGGTTCGTGGCGACCATTCAGCGAGTCGACCATCAACCTGACGAACGGTACTATGACAACAACACGAAACACAACAAGCTATAACGGCAGTTATGGTTTGAACTCAAGTGTGACGATTTGGAACGGTGGACGTAACACTAAGAACATCAAGAAGAGCGAGTACACTCAGGCGATGGGCGAACTGGACACAGAACGTACAGCAAACTCCATCCAGGAACAGATAGCACAACTGTATGTGCAGATTCTGTATCAGACTGAGGCGGTGAAAGTGAACGAGGAGATTCTGAAAGCTTCGCAGCAACAGCGCGACCGTGCGAAAGTGATGGTCGAGCTGGGAAGTCTGGCGAAGGTGGACCTCGTACAGCTGGAGGCTCAGGTATCGCAGGACGAATACAACATCGTAAACAGCAAGTCACAGTTGGAGAACAACAAACTGCAACTGAAGCAACTGCTGGAACTGATGGATGCCTCAGAGTTCAACGTAGCTGTGAACAACGTATCTGAAGCATCTGTCCTGGCTCCTATTCCCGATAAGACATCCGTGTATCGGGCAGCACTGAATATGCGACCCGAAATCAAGAGCAGCAAACTCAGCGTAGAGTCGAGCGAACTTGGGGTCAGCATTGCGAAAGCAGGTTACCTGCCAACCGTCAGCCTGAATGCCAGCGTAGGAACAAACAATTCCAGCGGAGTCCACAAACCGTTCTTCGACCAGGTGAAGACCAACCTCAGCAACTCACTGGGCATATCGGTTCAGATACCTATCTTCGATCAGAAACAGAATATGACGAATGTGCGCAAGGCACGTCTGACACAATACAACAGCGAACTGCAGTTGCAGGACGCACAGAAGACGCTCTACAGCAACATCGAGAACTATTGGTTGAATGCCTACACAGCTCAGCAGCAGTATATCTATGCGAAGACCAACGTACAGAGTATGCAGGAGAGCTACGACTTGGTGAGCGAGCAGTTCCGTCTCGGACTGAAGAACATCATCGAACTCACATCGGGCAAGACTAACCTGCTCCAGGCTGAGCAGCAGTTGCTCCAGAGCAAATACACCACGCTCTACAATCTGGCAATGCTGAGATTCTATCAGGGAGAAGCGTTGAAACTATAAATGGGGACCCTCCCCCAACCCCTCCCTTAAGGGCGGGGAGTATATACTAAGCAAAAAGAACACCCTCTGAGTAACCGCACTCGCCCTTTAGGGAGAGCGGGGAGAGGGTCTGAAAGAAAATTAAACAAATACAACATATGAAAAAACAACTATTCTATGCAGCATTGATTGCTCTTGCAGGGACGATGCTCGTATCATGTTCAAAAAGTGCCAAGGTGACTTACACCATGGCAACCGTTGAGAAGCACGACCTCTCAACCAGTATCACGGCAACGGGTACCATTGAGCCTGTCACTCAGGTGGAGGTAGGTACACAGGTATCAGGTATCATCGACCGCATCTATGTCGATTACAACAGCGAAGTACATAAGGGTCAGGTGATTGCCGAACTCGACAAGACCAACCTGCTGAGCGAACTCGCTTCAGCCAAGAGTAACCTGGCTAACTACCAGAGCAACCTGAACTATCAGACATCGAATTTCAACCGTTACAAGCAGCTCTTTGAGAAAGGTCTCGTGAGTGCAAACGAATACGAGAACGCACGTCTGAGCTACGAGCAAGCTACCCAACAGGTAGCCATGCAGCAGATGAGTGTGCAGAAGGCACAGACCAACCTGGGCTATGCAACCATCACCTCACCTATCGACGGTATCGTACTGAGCCGTGAGGTAGAGGAAGGTCAGACTGTCGCTTCAGCAATGACCACCCCTACCCTCTTCATCATCGCTCAGGACTTGACCAACATGCGTGTGATTGCCAACATCGACGAAGCCGACATAGGTGGTGTGAAAGAAGGACAGCGCGTATCGTTCACCGTCGACACTTATCCTGACGACACCTTCGAAGGAGCTGTGACTCAGGTGCGCCAGCAGGCAACCACTGAGAGCAACGTGGTGACTTACGAGGTTGTCATCTCTGCACCAAACGAGTCATTGAAACTCAAGCCAGGTCTGACTGCCAACGTAACCATCTTCACGATGGAGATGCACGACATCCTCTCTGTTCCGTCGAAGGCACTCCGCTTCGCACCAAACGAACTGCTGCTGCAGGACGATGAGACCATCGAGGATTGCGAAGGTATGATGAAGGTATGGGTACGCGAAGGAAACGTGTTCAAAGCCATCCCTGTTCAGGCAGGTCGTACGAACGGTATCTATACCGAAATTGTATCAGGTGTGAAGGAAGGTCAGGAAGTCATCACAGAATTTGTAATGCCGGAAGAGGAAGTAGAAGAGACTACAACGACGTCAAACCCATTTATGCCAGGTCCACGTAACAACAACAGAAACCGTCAGGGTGCAACAGGTGCAGGTGCCGCAGGAGGCCGCCCATCAGGTATGCCAACAGGAGGTGCTGCAGGAAGCCGCCCAACAGGTGGAAATCGTCCAGGTGGAAACTAAAAACGATTCATACGCATGAAAGAAGAGAATAAGGATAAAGCCGTCATTGAACTCGATAACGTAAAACGCTATTTCCATGTGGGCTCCGAAGTAGTGAAGGCCCTCCGTGGCGTATCGTTCAAGATCTATGAAGGAGAGTTCGTGACCATACAAGGCACATCTGGTTCAGGCAAATCGACTCTGCTCAACCAGTTGGGTTGTCTTGACACACCCACATCAGGCGAGTACTACCTCGACGGTGTGGCTGTACGAAAGATGTCGAAAAGCCAACGTGCCCATCTGCGCAACAAGAAGATCGGTTTCATCTTCCAGAACTACAACCTGCTGGCCAATACGACTGCTGTGGAGAACGTAGAACTGCCGTTGATGTACAACAACAAATACAACTCAAAACAACGTCGTGAGGCTGCCATCAAGGCACTCGAAGCCGTAGGACTGGGCGACCGTCTCAACCATAAGTCGAACCAGATGTCCGGAGGTCAGATGCAGCGTGTAGCCATCGCTCGTGCCTTGGTCAACAATCCAGCTGTATTGCTGGCCGACGAGGCAACAGGTAACCTCGACACACGTACCTCATTCGAGGTGCTGGTGCTGTTCCAAGAACTCTACAAACAGGGGCACACCATCATCTTCGTGACCCACAACCCCGAGATTGCAGAATACTCCTCACGTAATATCTACCTGCGTGACGGAAAGATTCGTGAAGATACCATTAACCAGAACATCAAATCAGCAGCAGAAGCATTAGCTAAGTTGCCGGCACCAGCGGATGATTAAGAAAAGCAATTAACATGAACATACTGAATTTATTTAAAGTATCCCTACGTGCCGTAGCAAGTAACAAGCTACGTTCGTTCCTCTCCATGCTGGGTATCATCATCGGAGTGGGAGCTGTCATCACCATGATGAGCATCGGACAGGGATCGAAGGAAAGCATCCGTGAAGAGTTGGCCACTATGGGAACCAACCTGCTCACCATCCGTCCGGGTGCAGATATGCGTGGAGGAGTACGTCGTGACCCTTCTCAGATGCAAACACTCAAACCTGCAGACCTCGAAGCCATCATGAACGAGAAGAAATACGTGACCTACGTATCGCCCGAAGTGACATCTAGCGGACAGGTCATCTATGGTAACAGCAACACCACATCGACCATATACGGTGAATCGACAGACTACCTGAAAATCAGACAATGGGATATACAGGACGGTGATTTCTTCACAGAAGAAGACATACGTACATCAGCCAAAGTATGCGTGGTGGGTAAGACCATTGTGGACGAACTCTTCGGAGGTGGTGACCCTATCGGAAAGAACATCCGATTCAAGTCCATCCCGATGAAGGTCATCGGTGTGCTCAAGTCGAAAGGTTACAACAGCTGGGGAATGGACCAGGATAATGTGATTGTCGCCCCCTATACCTGTGTGATGAAACGTATCTCTGCCCAGACCTACTACGGATCGATTGTCTGCTCAGCCATCACGGAAGAGATGTCAGATCACGCCATTGAAGAATTGACACAGATACTACGTCGCTCGCATAAATTAAAAGAAGGTGCGGTCGACGACTTCAACATCCGTTCACAAGCCGAGATGATGGAGACCATGTCGAACACCATGGATACCGTCACCATGATTCTCGGTATCGCAGCAGGCTTCTCACTCCTCATTGCAGGTATCGGCATCATGAACATCATGCTCGTGAGTGTCACCGAACGTACCAAGGAGATTGGTCTGCGTATGGCTGTCGGAGCCACAGGATTCGTCATCAGCGTACAGTTCCTCATCGAGTCTATCCTCATCAGCCTCACAGGAGGTATCTTCGGTGTGCTGCTGGGCATAGGAGCCTCGAGCATCCTGCCAAAGATGGGAATGCCAAGCATCGTACCCGCATGGTCCATCTTCCTCTCCTTCGGAGTGTGTGTAGTGATTGGAGTTCTCTTCGGATACATTCCTGCCCGCAAGGCAGCCAATATGGACCCAATTGATGCAATCCGACACGAATAAGAGTCCCCTCTAACTCCCCAAGGGGGAGAACAGATGGAAAATGTAGAATATAAAATGTAAAAATGGAAGTTTTTTAATTTTTTTCTTAACTCATAACTCTTAATTCTTAACTTTTTCGTACCTTTGCAAAAGATTTCGGAATATAGAATATATTAACAGCTATTAGTTATATAACAAATTTTTATTTATTATGGTTTATTCAAAAGAAGTACAAGAAATGTGCTGTGTTGCCAAAGGTCCTAACCACGGACCAGCTCCAATTCCAGAAGAAGGAAAATGGATTCAGGCAAAGGAGATCAAGGACATCTCCGGTATGACACACGGTATTGGTTGGTGTGCACCTCAGCAGGGTTGCTGCAAACTCAGTTTGAACGTTAAGGACGGAATCATCGAGGAATGTCTCGTTGAGACCATCGGTTGCTCTGGTATGACCCACTCAGCAGCTATGGCATCAGAGATTCTCCCAGGTAAGACCATCCTTGAGGCACTCAACACCGACCTCGTTTGTGACGCAATCAACACTGCTATGCGTGAACTCTTCCTTCAGATTGTTTACGGACGTACACAGTCTGCATTCTCAGAAGGTGGTCTCGTCATCGGTGCAGGTCTCGAAGACCTCGGTAAGGGACTCGTTTCACAGTGTGGTACACTCTATGGTACCAAGGCAAAGGGTACTCGCTACCTCCAGCTCACCGAAGGCTACATCACCAAGATGTTCCTCGATAGCGACAACCAGGTATGCGGATACGAATTCGTTCATATGGGTAAGTTCATGGATGCCGTAAAGAAAGGCGTTCCTGCTGACGAAGCTCTCAAGAGTGTGACTGGCACATACGGCCGCACAAAACCAGAACAAGGTGCAGTTAAATCAATCGACCCACGTAAAGAATAGTCTCATTTACAATTGGACAATTCACTATTGACCATTTATTGTTAATTGTATTATTCACTATTTGTTCATTCGCATCATGACAGAAACATAGTTGAAGTTCAGGTTGAAACAGTTTGCGCTGAGAATTATACGACTTGTCGACGAGATGCCATATTCGGTATCATCAAAAGCGAAGTGAACAGTATTTGATAATAATAATTAATAATAAGGTCATCGATAAATTGCCCAATAACAAAATAATGAATGACTAAATAATAGTAATAGTAAATAGTAAATCGTTAAATGGGAAAATCTTGGAGCAGCGAGAGCAGAGTCAAACTTGTTTGAACTATGCCGAGTCGTGACAAGATTGAACGAAGTTAAATAAGACTATGATAAGAGAAGTTAAATTTGAATCACAAGACCGTCGTATCAAGCAGATACTTGCTGCATTGAACGCGAACGGCATTGCTTCAATCGAAGAAGCTAACGAAATCTGCGACAAGGCAGGTCTCGATCCATATAAGACATGTGAAGAAACACAGATGATTTGCTTCGAGAATGCAAAGTGGGCATACGTTTGTGGTTGCGCTATCGCCATCAAGAAAGGCTGCAAGAACGCAGCTGATGCAGCAGAGGCAATCGGTATCGGTCTGCAGTCATTCTGTATCCCTGGTTCAGTAGCAGACGACCGTAAGGTAGGTCTCGGCCACGGTAACCTCGCAGCACGTCTGTTGCGTGAGGAGACACAGTGCTTCGCATTCCTCGCAGGTCACGAGAGTTTCGCAGCTGCTGAAGGAGCCATCAAGATTGCAGAGATGGCAAACAAAGTACGTAAGAACCCATTGCGCGTCATCCTCAACGGACTCGGCAAGGATGCAGCTATGATCATCAGCCGTATCAACGGATTCACATACGTACAGACCAAGTTCGACTACTACACTGGTAAGGTCGAGGTAGTGAAGAAGACACCATACAGCGACGGCCCACGTGCAAAGGTAAACTGCTACGGAGCAGACGACGTACGCGAAGGCGTAGCCATCATGTGGATGGAAGATGTAGATGTATCTATCACAGGTAACTCAACCAACCCAACCCGCTTCCAGCACCCAGTTGCAGGAACCTACAAGAAGGAGCGCGTGCTTGCTGGCAAGCCATACTTCTCAGTAGCATCAGGTGGTGGTACAGGACGTACCCTCCATCCAGACAACATGGCAGCAGGACCTGCATCATACGGTATGACCGATACCCTCGGACGTATGCACTCAGATGCACAGTTCGCAGGATCATCATCAGTACCAGCACACGTTGAGATGATGGGCTTCCTCGGAATTGGAAACAACCCAATGGTAGGATGTACTGTTGCATGTGCAGTAAACGTAGCACTTGCACTCAACAAGTAAACACATAACCTCATATCAACCATAGCGAAGCCGCCCCAACAGGAGCGGCTTTACTAATTTATAATTGAGGAGCATGGTCACCAACATGCCCCCTTTTTTGTCTTAATGCTCCTGAATATACTGATAAATCTCAAGCACATCCTGGGTATCTACGGTTCCGTCTCCATTCACGTCTGTTGAGTTTCCTCCGCTATTGCTGATTTCCATGGTGACGGTATCAGAATTCTCATAGCCAACCTTTGTGGCATAAACTGAAATGGTGTAAACGGGTGTAAAATCCACTTCATCACCGACTCCACTCTTTGCGGAGGAGGCCTTTATATCGTATTTGAACTCTACGCCCTTTGTGTTACACTCGAATATCAGCTTTCCATCCCTATATGCAATTGTAGGAGTTGCACATTTTTTCACTCCTGAGAATTCCTCAATGGATACGAAGTCCTGCCAACCCTCTGTTTCCTTGTAATTGCCGATTGTCCCAACAGGCACAAACAGGGCGGCATTATTGAAGACATTCAATGGGAAAGCCCTATAGTCTGAATTCTTTCCATATATGTGACAAGGGACTTCCATGTAGGAATAAACAGTAGTTATGTTGTTACACTCAGAGAAAGCTGAATAACCAATACTAATCATACCGTTTGGAATGCTGACAGATGTCAATCCAGAGCACCCTTCGAATGCCCGATATCCAATATAGGTCACACCGTTTGGAATCTCAATGGATGTCAACCCAGCGCATTGTTCGAATGCCCCAGAGCCAATATAAGTCACACCATCTGGGATGGTGACAGAAGTCAATCCAGTACAGCCAGAGAAAGTATAACTTTTGATTTCTGTCACGTTGTGTGGAATGGTGAAAGATGTTAATCCTGTACACTCGGAGAAAGCAAACGCTTTTATTGTAGTCACGGTGGCAGGAATGCTGACAGAGGTCAATCCGGTGCACTCCTGGAAAGCTCCAGCTCCGATAGATATCACGGAATAACCTTTGGCTGCGGTGGGAATAACCAAAGCACCTGTGGGCTTTGCGCCATCATAACCGGTCAACTCTACTGTTCTTGACTCCACAACACTCGTGACCGTGTACTTCAGACCATCCACAATGATGATGTCGTCCACTTGTTCGAGGCCTCCTATTCCTTCTTCAATATGCACAAACTCAAGCCACTCTTTCACTAAACGATACTTGCCTATCGTTCCCTCTGGCACATATAGTGTGGCATTCTTGACGACATTCAATGAGAAAACGCGATCTTCTTTATACTTCTGCGTTGGAAATGGGTTTTCAATATATGAGATAATACAGCTTATATTATCACTATTATAGAATGCATAAACTCCTATATCCGTCAAACCTCTGCCAAGAACGACCGATGTCAATCCAGTGTTGCCCCAAAAGGCATCAGCCCCAATTGTAGTCACGCTGTTGGGGATGACTATTGAGGTCAATCCTGTGCAATGAGAGAAAGCACCTTCTTCAATTGCAGTCACACCGCTACCAATAACGACAGAAGCAAGTCCTTCGCAATACTCGAAAGCCCTGTATCCAATTGTCTTCACGCTGTTGGGGATGACGATTGAGGTTAATCCTGCGCAATAAGAGAATGCATTTTTTCCGATTGCTGTCACTCCATTAGGGATAATGGTATTCTTACAGCCACTGACAAGTGTATTGGTTTTGGTTTCTATGATAGCATTACAGTTATCCCGTGAATCATATTCGGGATTATCACTTGCTACAACGATTTCAGCCAGACTTGCGCATCCACCGAAAACATTGTTTCCAATCGAAGTCACGTTGCTGCCAATTGTAACAGATGTCAACCCTGTACAGTTACCAAAGACTTCATCTCCAATTGACCTCACGCATGCGGGAATAACAATGCCAGTCAAGTCAGGGCAGCCCCATAAAGCGCTACCGCCGATGGATGACACGGAATAGCCCTTGGCTGCAGCGGGTATAGCTAAAGTGCCAGTGGGCTTAGCACCCTCATAACCGACAAACTCCACTGTTTTGGCATTTACACTCGTGATCTTATACTTCAGACCATCCTCAATGAAGATATCACCCACTTTTTCGATGTCTCCTCCTGCCCACTCTTCAATGTGTGCAAAGTCCCTCCACGCTTTCGCTTTATATTTGTCTATTGTTCCCTTAGGTACATATAGTGTTGCGTTATCGAAAACATTATTTTCGAATGCACTATTAGATGAAGCCTTTCCGACCAAAAGACAGGGTTCCTCCATATAAGAATAAATGGTAGTAATGTTATCACATCCTGCAAAAACTAAAGATTCAATATCTGTCACACTGTTGGGGATGGTAACAGATGTCAATCCTTTGCAGCCCATGAAAGCTCTAAGGTAAATTTCTGTCACGCCGTTTGGGAGCTCAATGGATGTCAATCCAGTGCAATACCCGAAAGCACAGTCTCCAATTGTCCTCACGCTGCCAGGAATGGTGACTGATATCAATCTATAACAGCCATAAAAAACATAGTCTTCGATTGAAGTTATACTATTGGGGATGGTAACAGATGTCAAACCTGTGTCGCCGAAAGCATTTTTTCCAATTGTCTTCACACTATTGGGAATGATTATTGAAGTCAATCCCTTGCAACCATAGAAAGCGCCACCACCGATTGATGTCACGCTCTTTGGAATGCTGACAGAAGTCAATCCCTTGCAACCTGAAAAAGCGTCACCACCGATTGATATTACGCTCTTTGGAATGCTGACAGATGTCAATCCTGCGCAATCTGCAAAAGCATTGTCACCGATGCTGGTAACACTATAGGTCTTACCTTTATAAACTACACTTTGGGGAATGACCACGTCGCCCGAATAATCAGACTCATAATTATAGATTTCATAATATTCATCCACCTCTATGCGATTCTGATAGGTTACACTGGCCTCGTTGCCCGAGAAGTTATAATAGAAACCATCTATTTCAGCATCGTATGCAGATGCATTGATAGAAAACAGTGCCACCAACACCAACATCAAAGTTTTAAGAGTAATAGTTTTCTTCATAATGCTTATTGTTTATAAGTTAATTATAGCCTTTCCATTTCTGCACTAACCTATAAACATAAGAAAAGCGCAGACCCGCCATACTCTCTACCAGGCTTGGAACTGCCTCTAACGTACTATGGTGAAGCCTACGCTCAGCGTAGCTCCAATGCACGTTAGGTTGCTCGTTTTTCTCATTCGAGGTTCCAATTCGGTAGAGAGATTGAGCAATATGTCTTGCACTCTTTGCAGAATGCAGGGGCAAAGATAAGGTATTTATCTGAAACCACCAAATGTTTTGCAGAAAAAGTGAAGAATGGAGGAAGGAAGCGGCAAACAAGGGGTTTGCTCCGAGCAAAAGGGTCGTTTGCTCCGAGCAAGCGATGCGCGAGGTCCGAGCGAGAGAATCAACTCTCAGGATGTTTCAAAACCATAAGTAATTGTACGAATAATTACAGACAATCTATATTATATGTAGTAACTTTGCAAAGAATTCAAACGTGCACGCACTCAATTCAAAAAAATATACTAACTTTGCAATTGATTTTGGCCGTAATGCTACGGAATACAGAACATAATCAAACTATCGATAATGGAAGCTACTTTTATCAAGACATCATTACTAAAAGCATCATTACTGCTGGGAACTCTCTGCCTGACATCATCGGTTCAAGCTCAGAACCCAATCATCTGTGACCGATATACTCCAGACCCTGCACCTTACGTGCATGGAGATACGTTGTATTTGTTTGTGGATCATGATGAAGACGTGACGGAAAACGGCTACTTCACCATGAAGGACTGGTTGCTGTATAGCACGGTGGACATGGTGAACTGGACGTACCGCGGCACTCCCCTCACCTCGAAGACCTTCGAGGCATGGGCAAAGCAGGATAACGACTGCTGGGCAAGCCAGTGTATAGAACGTAACGGCAAGTGGTATTGGTATGTGACGGCAACCATCAAGGGTCAGGCTTATCCTGGTATCGGTGTGGCTGTAGCCAATAATCCTGCAGGTCCCTATAAGGATACCATCAGGAAACCACTGGTTCAGGGATGGTTCAAGATTGACCCTACGGTATTCATCGACGACAACGGTCAAGCTTACTTGTTCTATGGAAACAACAACCTGTGGTACACAAAGTTGAGCAGGAGCATGACATCCATTTCGGGTGGCGAGATTGAGGTGAAGACCAAGGACGAGAGTGCGTTCGGTAAGTTCAAGGGTTATGACGACAACGGCAATCCAAAGACGAACTTCGAGGAGGCATCGTGGATCTACAAACGTGACGGCAAGTACTATCTGGAATATGCTGCAGGTGGTGTGCCCGAACACTGGGCTTACTCGACAGCTGAGAAGGTGACAGGTCCGTGGACTTACCAGGGAAAGGTGATGGGAGAGGCGAAGAACAGCTTCACCATTCATGGCGGTAGTGTGGAGTTCAAGGGCCACAGCTACATGTTCTACCACAACGGCACGCTGGCAGGTGGAGGCGGCTACAAACGCTCGACCTGCATAGAGGAGTTCACAAGGAACGAAGACGGCAGCATCCCCAATATCCCATTCACGACGAAGGGCGTAAATCCTATCCAGACACTGAACCCCTACGAATTGCAGCAGGCAGAGACCATCAACCAAAGCTCTGGCATAAGGTGTGAGGGCGACTATAACGGCTGCTGGGTGACGAAAATCCATTCGGGCGACTACATCAAGGTGAGGAACGTAGACTTCGGCAGCACGGGTGCCGCAAGTATCACGATACGTGTGGCAGCAGAAAAGACCTCCTCACTGATCATACGCTTGAAATCACAGACAGGCAGCATCATTGGCCGTATCAAGATAGAGCCGACAGGCGGACTGGATCAATGGACAGAAATCACTGGCGAACTACTTCGTAACGTGACGGGTGTGCAGGACTTGTATTTCACGTTCTCGGGTAGCACATCGGGAACGTCCATATTCAACTTCGACACATGGCAGTTCAACGAAGTGGGAAATGGGATAAAAGAAGTCAGAGGTGAGAGGTCAGAGGTAAGAGGTGAGAGTAATTATTACAACCTGACGGGTCAAAAGGTGGAGAGCATTGAGGCGGCTCCAAATCATTCGATTATCATCACAGGAAAAGGAAAAATTATCAAAAGGTGAAACATAATTAAATCATAAAAGACTAACTATCATGAAACTAAAATCAATCCTTGTAGTGTTAGCACTACTCACAAGCACATGTATGAATGTAGCTTATGGTCAGACGACCAAGATGGTAAATCCACTTACTTACACAGACATTCCCGATAACGACGTGATTCGTGTCGGAGATGATTTCTACATGGTGAGCACGACGATGTTCATGTGTCCAGGTGCACCGATCATGCACTCGAAGGACCTCGTACATTGGAGAATCATCAGCTACATCTACGACTACATCGCAGATGACGACATCTACAACCTGCGTAACGGAAAGGATGCCTACGGAAAAGGTCAGTGGGCCACTACCCTACGCTACCATAACGGTGTGTTCTATGCGCTGTTCATCGCAAACGACCAACACAAGACCTACGTGTATCGCACGACCGACATCACCAAGAGCTATTGGGAGCGTAACGAGATTGAAGGTGCCTTCTTCCACGATGCTTCGTTGCTGTTCGACAACGACGGTAAGGTGTATGTAGTGTACGGAAACGGCGAACTGCACATCACAGAGCTGACTCCTGACCTGAAAGCTAAGAAGCAGGGAGGTGTGAATCAGGTACTTATCAACACCCCACGCCAGGGATTCGGTCTGAGAGCAGAAGGTGCTCATTTCTATCACATAGGTGACTACTACTATGTGCTCGTGATTGACTGGCCAAGCGGCAAACCACGTACAGAGCGTTGCTTCAGGAGTAAGACCCTTCTCGGTCCGTATGAGGAGAAAGTGGTGCTTCAGGGAGCATTCGACGGACGTGGAGACGGTGTGGCACAGGGTGCAATATTCGACACACCAAAGGGTGACTGGTATGGTGTGATATTCCAAGACCACGGAGGTGTGGGTCGTGTCCCTACCCTTCAGCCAATGAAGTGGGTGGACGGATGGCCTATCCTGGGTGACAACACAGTACCAGTAAAAGAGTTTGACGTGAACCTCGCACCATCAGGTGAAGAACATGTATGGGCAAGTGATGAGTTCAACTATAAGTCGAACGACGATCTTGACCTCGTATGGCAATGGAATCACAAGCCTATCAACCAATGCTGGTCGGTAACGGCTCGTAAGGGATGGCTGAGACTGACAACCAGTCAGTTGGCTACCAACCTGTTCAATGCCCGCAACACCCTCACCCAGCGTACCGTAGGTCCTCGTTGTATGAACGAGACCCTGCTCGATGCAACAAACATGAAACCAGGCGACAAAGCCGGATTGGCTGCCTTCCAGAGCAACTTCTGCTCAATCGGTGTGGAGGTGGATGATAACGGTAAACGCTTCGTGGTAGCTACAAGCGGCTCACGTCGTGACACGAAGGAAGTGCTGCGCATGCCTCTCAAAGGCAAGAAGGTGTGGTTGCGCATGAAGTATGTGTTCACCCCACAGGCTGATGACGACTGCGGACCAGATAAGGCCTTCATGAGTTATTCTACCGACGGCAAGCACTGGATTAATGTTGACAACCAGTTGCAGATGCGATTCACCCTCGACTTCTTCATTGGTTACAAGGCTGCCCTCTATAACTATTCGACCAAGAAAGTCGGAGGATATGCTGACTTTGATTATTTCCACCAGTGGACATATTAAAAGGAGTTAAAGAAGTTACCGCTGCGCTCCGAAGTTACCGCTCGAGCTATGCTCTTCGCTCCGACGGAACCAACGGGTGTTAACATCGGCAAAGTATTGTCGAACGAAGTGATAACTTCTAGGCCGTAGG
Source organism: Bacteroidaceae bacterium (assembly GCA_017616445.1). GTDB lineage: Bacteria > Bacteroidota > Bacteroidia > Bacteroidales > Bacteroidaceae > Colivivens. Next base: position 17,731 of record JAFZYE010000030.1, on the reverse strand, counting down.
CCGATAACTTCTATCCGAAGGCGATAACTTCGAGCGAAGCGATAACTTCTTAAAAAATTGAAAGTTATGAAGAAAAGAATGATTATATTGACGGTAATGCTCATAGGAATGGTGGGCATTGCTGTTGCAAACAATAAAGACGGGATCGGAGTAACGATTCCAACTGTTCAAGGCAACATGCGAATCATACCGCTTGCAGATAATGCCGTACGTATTAAACTCTATTTTATGGGCGCTCCAGAGTTGGACGAACTCATCTACACAGAGAAGGTCAAGGCTCCTAAATATAAATTCGACGAAAGCAATCCAGCCGTCTATAGCTTGAATCTGAAAGGGATGCGTGTGACCTACGACAAAATGGCCGATAAGTTCACTTTCTACGACGGAAAAGGGAAGAAAATTCTGGAAGAGGTGGCCGTTATAGGCAGGGAAATAACATCCAGCTCGTTGGGTGACGGAAACAACCAATGGAAGCAAGTATCACAGTCGTTTGTTTCGCCCAGCGATGAATTCCTCTTCGGTACCGGACAGTTTCAGGACGGCTATCTGAATATACGTGGACTGACACGAAGGCTGACACAGGTCAACACACAGATTGCTGTACCATTTGTTTTGTCGAGCAAAGGCTACGGAATACTGTGGAACAACTACGGACTGACTGACTTCAACCCCTCGACAGGTAGTGTGAAGCTGCAAGGAACAGATGAGCAGGGAAATGTGATTGAGGTGAATACCACGAGTACGACAGGTAACATGCGCGAACGCCGTGTGTCGGATACCTTCAAGGCAGACATCACGCTCGACGAAGATGGCGATTATGCCTTCCTGCTCGATGTAGGCCAGACGATGGCCCGCAAGCTCTATCTTGCGATTGACGATAAACCTGTTATCGACCTCAACAACATGTGGCTTCCCCCTACTGGTTCCGTGAAAGTCTATCTGAAGAAGGGCAAACACACCCTCACCGTGAAGGGTGTGAGAGGCGACTCCCCTACCGTTTCATGGCGTAAAGACAACAACGAGACAACCTTCAGGTCACCTGTAGCAGCAGGCCTCGACTATACGGTCTTCGCAGGAAATGCAGACCAGGTGGTGAAGACATATCGACAGCTGACAGGAAAGGCACCCCTGATGCCCGACTACATGTTGGGATACGTACATTGTCGTGAACGTTATGACACCCAGAAAGAATTGATGGAGAGTGCACATAAGTTCCGCGAGAAGAACATCCCAATCGATGTGATCGTACAGGACTGGCAATGGTGGGGAAAGTATGGCTGGAACGCCATGCAGTGGGATGAAGGCAAGTATCCTGATGCTACAGGGATGATTCGTGAACTGCATGAGATGAATATACGTTTCATGCTCTCCGTATGGTCGAAAGTCGATAAGAACTCGGAACTTGGTAAAGAATTGATGAAACGTGGAGCCTATATCGAAGGAACTGATTGGATAGATTTCTTCAAACCCGCCGTCACAGAGTATTATTGGCAGCAGTTCAGTCAGAAGGTTCTCAAACCCTACGATATCGATATCTGGTGGTTCGACGCTACAGAACCTGAGAATGACGATATTCACGGACGTCGTGTAGGTGACCGTCAGGTGCCAGGCGACATCTATCGTAACGTGTATCCGCTGAAAGTCATCAACACGATGCATAACGGACTGTTGCGCGATGATGTAGGACGTACTCCATGCATCCTCACCCGTAGTGCTTTCTCAGGCATGCAACGCTACAACGCAGTCGTGTGGAGCGGTGATGTAGGTAACGATATGGATTGTCTGCGTCGTCAGATTGCAGGCGGACTGAACTACGTAGCAACAGGTATGCCTTGGTGGACCTACGATGCAGGCGGTTTCTTCCGTCCAGGCAATCAATATAGCGACAGAGCTTACCAGTTGCGTATGCTACGATGGATTGAAACCAGTGTGTTCCTTCCAGTGATGCGTGTTCACGGCTATCAAAGCCGTACTGAACCTTGGGAGTATCCAGCTGACATCGAGAAGATGTTTGTTGACTGCATCAAAGAGCGCAAGGAGTTGCTTCCATACATCAAAGAGTGTGCACGTCGAGTAGCTACAGAGGACTATACACTGATGCGCCCACTGGTGTTCGACTTCAGTGATGATCCTGAAGCCCTTCGTCAGGAAACAGAATACATGTTCGGTCCGAAATACCTCGTCTGCCCTATCACGGCAGAGAACGTGAAAGAATGGAAGGTGTATCTGCCTAAGAACAAGAAAGGTTGGACACATCGATATACGCATGAACAATTCAAGGGTGGACAGTATGTTACTGTAGCTGTGACGGATGACCACATACCTGTATTCGAACGCAACTGATAGCAGATAGACTGAAAAGAATAAGGTGTAACTCTGATGAGCTACACCTTATTTATATATACGCGTGTGCGTGTGATTATCCAAGCATGCTGAGGAGGATACCTGCTGCAACTGCCGAACCAATCACACCTGCTACGTTCGGTCCCATAGCGTGCATGAGAAGGAAGTTGTGCGGATTGGCCTTCTGACCTTCGGTCTGGCTTACACGTGCAGCCATAGGAACGGCTGACACACCTGCAGAACCAATCAATGGGTTAATCTTCTCCTTGAGGAAAAGGTTCATGATCTTAGCGAAGATGATACCACCAGCAGAAGCTACTCCGAATGCCACGATACCCATGCAAAGGATGCTGATGGTACGAATGTCAAGGAAGGTAGAAGCTGTTGCTGTTGCACCTACGGTAGTTCCGAGGAAGATGACCACGATGTTCATCAGTTCGTTCTGAACAGTCTTTGCAAGACGGTCAACCACACCTGACTCCTTCATGAGGTTACCCAACATGAGACAGCCAATCAGAGGTGCTGCATCTGGAAGGATGAAGGCTACAACGATGGTGATTGCGATTGGGAAGATGATCTTCTCAGTCTTGCTCACCGTACGGAGCTGCTTCATCTCAATCATACGCTCTTTCTTCGTAGTGAGCAGTCGCATGATTGGCGGCTGAATCACAGGAACAAGTGCCATGTAGCTATATGCAGCGATAGCGATTGGGCCTAAGAGATGTGGAGCCAACTTGGTAGTGAGGAAGATAGACGTAGGTCCGTCTGCTCCACCGATGATACCGATAGAAGCGGCTTCCTGACTATCGAAACCAAGTGCGTGAGCTGTGATGAAGGTGATAAAGATACCCAACTGAGCAGCTGCACCGAGGAGGAAACTCTTTGGATTGGCAATCAGCGGACCGAAGTCGGTCATGGCACCTACACCGATGAAGATAAGACAAGGATAAACTCCTGCTTTCACACCGATATAGAGTACATCGAGCAAACCACCTTCAGCCAACACATGGCGATAGCTGTGATAGTATTCACTTGCTGGGTTGAGGAACTCATCGTTCCACATCTCTGTATGGAACATGTTAGCTCCAGGCAAGTTCGTGAGGAGCATGCCGAATGCAATCGGCAAGAGGAGAAGTGGTTCGTATTGCTTCTTGATGGCAAGGAAAAGAAGGAAACAGGCAAGTGCAACCATCACCAGATATTTCCAACCTTCGCCCTGGAAGATCTGAACAAGTCCCATGCTGTCCAAGAATTTCGAAGAAGCCTCTCCGAAGTCGAAACTATCGGCGAAACACCCTACAGTCACAAGCAGCAACATGGAGAACAAACACAATATTCGTTTCATTGTCGTGTATTTTAATTAGAAGTTAAATGTTTCGTGTGGAGCCGAAACGACTCCACCCAAAACTTATGCAATCTCTACCAATGCATCACCTACGTTTACGGATGCACCCTGTTGAACAAATACATTCTTCACAGTTCCGTCACACTCAGCTGTGATGTCGTTTGCCATCTTCATAGCTTCCATCACGAGGAGCACGTCACCCTTCTTTACAGCCTGACCGTTAGCCACCTTCACCGCTGTGATGGTTCCAGGAAGTGGAGCATTCACGGTCTTAGCACCAGCTGCAGGTTTAGCAGCAGGAGCAGGAGCGGCTTTTGGTGCTTCTGCCTTAGGAGCGGCCTTTGGTGCAGGAGCAGCTGCTGGAGCAGCAGCACCTTCAAGCTCTACAAGCACGTCACCCTGATTAACAGACTGACCTACCTGAGCAACGATAGCCTTTACTGTACCGTCAGCCTCTGCGGTGATGTTGTTCTCCATCTTCATGGCTTCCATCGTCATCACAACGTCGCCCTTCTGTACTTTCTGACCTACAGAAACAAGAATCTTCGTGATGTTACCTGGGAGTGGAGCAGAAATCTTTGCACTTGCGGCAGTTACAGGAGCCGAAGCTGCAGGAGCAGCAACAGCAGCCGGACGTGCCATAGGAGCGGCAGGAGCTTCGCGTTCAATCTCAACACTGTAAGCATTGCCGTTCACAGTTACCTGAACCATGTTGTCATCTTTCTCTTCAACAGATGCTGTGTATTCAGTACCGTTTATCTTAAATTTGAAATCTTTCATCGAATTATTTTCTTTTATACGATTATTACTTAACTGAGTTATAACGTGGATTCAACTCATGATGCCATGCTGAGCTAGCATTGTGACGTATTGTGATGACATTGCTTTCCTCATCATGGACATTCTGGAAATATAAATAGAGTGCCGTTGCTATGGCAGCCTTATCAGCATCAGATGCAGAAGCGGCTGGAGCTACGGTCTGAGGAGCAGCTGCTTTCAGAGGAGCCGGCTGAGGAGTTTGAGCCTTTTTCTTACCTGCACGTGAAAAGAGACCGAACGCAACAAGCACGAACACAAGGATAAGGAGTACGCTGAATACCACGCCGAACCCCATACCAGTACGTGCCCAAGCATCAGCCCAAACTACGTCTGCTAAAAAATTGATTACCATCATATAATTTACGATTTAGCTATTTACAATTGATTTAGTAATCTATCATTACAATGGAATGTTACCGTGTTTCTTAGCAGGATTGGTGAGTTTCTTGTCAGCAAGCTGAGCCAAAGCGCGGATGATACGGAAACGAGTGTTACGTGGTTCGATCACATCGTCGATATAACCGTACTTAGCTGCATTGTAAGGATTAGCGAAGAGCTTCGTGTACTCGTCTTCCTTCTCCTGAATGAATGCCTTAGATTCTTCAACCTTACCTTCGTCCTTCAACGCCTTTGCTTCCTTCGCATAGAGAACGGCAGCAGCACCAGCTGCACCCATTACTGCGATTTCAGCAGATGGCCATGCATAGTTCATATCACCACGAAGCTGCTTACAGCTCATCACGATGTGTGAACCACCGTATGACTTACGCAGTGTAACTGTTACCTTTGGAACTGTACATTCTCCGTAAGCGTAGAGCAACTTAGCTCCGTGGAGGATAACTGCATTGTACTCCTGACCTGTTCCAGGAAGGAATCCAGGAACGTCGACAAGTGTTACGATTGGAATATTGAATGCATCGCAGAAACGAACGAAACGTGCACCCTTACGAGATGCGTTGCAATCAAGCACACCTGCAAGTGCTTTAGGCTGGTTAGCCACAATACCTACAGACTCTCCGTTGAAACGTGCGAAACCTACGATGATGTTGCGTGCATAGTCTTTCTGAACCTCAAAGAACTCGCCGTTGTCCACGATAGCTCCGATTACCTCATACATGTCGTAAGGCATGTTAGGATTGTCAGGAATGATTTCGTTGAGATAGTCGTCCTTACGATCGATTGGGTCTGTACACTCAACACGTGGAGTCTTCTCGAGGTTGTTCTGTGGGATGTAGCTCAAGAGCTGCTTGATCATCGCCATAGCCTCTTCCTCTGTCTTAGCGGTGAAGTGAGTAACACCTGACTTGGTAGAGTGAACAGAAGCACCACCGAGTTCTTCCTGAGTGACAACCTCACCAAGAACGGTCTTTACTACTGCAGGACCTGTGAGGAACATGTATGATGTGTTCTCCATCATCAAGGTGAAGTCAGTCAACGCTGGAGAATATACAGCACCACCGGCACATGGACCGAGGATACCTGAAATCTGTGGGATGACACCACTTGCGAGGATGTTACGCTCGAAAATCTCAGAATAACCGGCAAGTGCGTTGATACCTTCCTGAATACGTGCACCACCTGAGTCGTTCAGACCGATTACAGGAGCGCCCATCTTCATAGCCATATCCATCACCTTGCAGATTTTGAGTGACATCGTCTCAGAGAGCGAACCAGCGTTCACTGTGAAGTCCTGTGCAAATACATATACAAGACGACCGTTGATTGTACCGCAACCTGTTACGACACCATCACCATCGTATTGCTTCTTTTCCATTCCGAAGTTGTGACAACGGTGAGTGACAAACATGTCCATCTCTTCGAAACTACCTTCATCGAGCAGCAAAGCTATACGCTCACGAGCAGTATACTTACCCTTATCATGTTGCTTTTGAATGGCTTTCTCACCACCACCCAAACGTGCTTTCTCACGTTTCTCAACAAGTTCTTTGATTTTCTGTGATTGAATACTCATTTTGATTTACTATTTGACAATTTACAATTTACAATTGATTGACAATTTAATTATTTGACCATTTAAGGACATTTACTACTTTTTGGGTTCGCAAAGTTCTGTAAGAATACCTGCGGTTGACTTTGGATGCAAGAAACCAATCATCATGTTCTCAGCACCTGGACGTGGAGCCTTATCGATGAGGCGTACTTCCTTACCTTCACATTCTACGAGTGCTTCAGCAACACCATCTTCTACAGCGAATGCAACATGATGAACACCCTTTCCACCCTTCTCAAGCCATTTTGCAACAGCAGATTCAGGAGATGTTGGTTCAAGAAGCTCTAGTTTTACTTCACCAACCTTCAAGAAAGCTGTCTTCACTTTCTGGTCAGCTACTTCTTCGACTGCATAACACTTGAGACCTAATACGTTCTCAAAATAAGGGAGCACTGCATCGATGCTCTCAACACCTATTCCAAGGTGATCAATACGTGAAATCTTCATTTTGTTGTTAATTAACTAAGTTTATGTAAATCTATATTTCTAACAATCATAAAGAAAATGCTTGACTTTCGCAGTTGATTTCGAGGGGAGGCACGCAAAAATCAAGCAAATTTAAGCATTTTTTCTCATTTGAGAAAATGATATGGGAGAAAATCGCATTTATTCACAAAATTCCTTTACTTGACGGAAGTTCATAATTGAAAATGTCACGTCGGATTGCCATTTTGATGGAACGGGCTACAGCCTTAAAGATTCCTTCAATCTTGTGGTGTTCGTTCTCTCCTTCAGCCTTGATGTTAAGGTTCATCTTTGCAGCATCGCTGAACGATTTAAAGAAATGCAGGAACATTTCTGTCGGCATATCGCCAATCTTCTCACGTTTGAACTCGGCATCCCACACCAGCCATGCACGACCACCGAAGTCAAGTGCCACCTGACACAAGCAATCATCCATTGGAAGCGTGTAGCCATAACGTTCTATACCTCGTTTGTCGCCCAAAGCTTTCAGCAGACATTCTCCAAGCACAATACCCGTATCTTCGATGGTGTGATGCTCATCCACGTTCAAGTCACCTTTCACCTTCACATCGAGGTCGATACCTCCGTGCTTGGATATCTGCTCCAGCATGTGGTCGAAGAATCCGAGCCCCGTATCAATCGTTCCCTTTCCGCTACCGTCGAGGTTCACCTTCACATAGATATCCGTCTCTTTGGTCTGACGGTGCGTCTCTGCTACACGTTCACCTGCATAGATGAGTTCTGTAGCTTGCTGCCACGAATCCACCAACGTAACACCTTCACCCTCCAAGTTCTCCGTAAAGCGGCTCTTGAGGATGACAGCCTTACAACCCATATTCTTGGCCAACTGAGCATCAGTGGCTCTATCACCTATCACGAATGAGTGAGCCAAATCGTACTCGCCCGTGAGGTATTTGCCCATCATACCGATTCCGGGTTTACGGGTAGGCAGATTATCTTCGGGATAGGACTTATCGATAAGGATGTCGTCAAACGTTACTCCCTCTGTACTCAACGTATGGAGCATCAGGTTCTGGAACTGATCGAACACATCCTGCGGATTGGCCGGTGTACCCAGTCCGTCCTGATTGGTCACCATCACAAACTCGTAATCTGTCTTGCTTCTGAGGAAACTCAGACTGCTGATGACCTGAGGCAGGAAACGAAACTCATCGATGGTATCGATTTGTTCGTCTGCCGGTTCTTCCAGGATGGTTCCGTCACGATCGATAAACAAAGCTCTCTTCATAGCTCGTTGGGGTTATGGTTTATATACCCTGAGTGCACTCAGGAGTTGTGTATTCTCTTCTTTCGTACCGATGGTGATACGCAGACAGTTTCCGCACATATTGACTGAATTACGGTTACGAACAATAATGCCTTTATCGACCAGATAGGCATAGATGCGGTTGGCATCTGTTACCTTGGCAAGGAAGAAGTTGGCGTTCGAAGGATAAACCTTCTCACACAAAGGCAGTTGTGCAAATGCCTGCATAACGGTCGAACGCTCATCAAGAATGAGGTTGATATGCTTGCAGGTCTTCGCCATCTCAGCACTCAGCACCTCCATCGCTTTGTTCTGCGTCAGCACGTTCACGTTGTAAGGATATTTCACCTTATTGAAGTACGAGATGATTTCAGCTGATGCAAACGCCATTCCCAATCGGATAGCGGCACACCCGTATGCCTTCGAGAAGGTGTTGTAGACAATCAGGTTCTCGTATTTGTCCAAATCCAATCGTAGCGGACGTTGCATCGAGAAGTCAGAGTAAGCCTCGTCCACAATCACGATTCCCTTGAAGTTCTCTATCACCTTCACAATCTCTTCACGGCTGAGGTCGTTCCCCGTAGGATTATTGGGCGAACAGATGAAGATGAGCTTCGTGTGACTGTCGCATGCAGCCAACAATTTCTCTGCCGTCATCTGGAAATGATCGTCGAGTGGCACCTTGCGGTATTCCACATCGTTGATATTGGCACACACCTCATACATTCCGTATGTTGGGTCAATGGCCACTACATTATCCACCCGTGGTTCACAGAATACGCGATAACTCAGGTCGATTGCTTCGTCCGAACCGTTTCCGAGGAAGATACACTCTGCTGGTACTTGCTTCACACCCGCTATTGCACGCTTCAACTCTTCCTGAAGCGGATCGGGATAGCGGTTCAGCAACGTTCCATAAGGGTTTTCGTTCGCATCCACAAACACAGACGCTTTCCTGCCCTTATACTCATCACGTGCCGAACTATAGGGTTTCAGCTGTTGTATGTTTTTTCTAACTAAAGATTCTATCACTTTTTTCAGTTTAAAGTTTATAGTTTATAGTTTAAAGACAGTTGAGAGTCTATAGTCTAATGTCTAAAGTCTAGCGTCTAAAGTCTAATTCTCAACTTTCAACTCGCGAAGCCTAAGTGTCATTGCATTCTTATGAGCATCCAATTGTTCATGCTCTGCCATCAGTTCTACGGTAGGACCGATGTTGCGGATACCTTCTGCTGTCAGTTCCTGGAAAGTGATCTTACGAATGAAACTGTCGAGCGACACGCCGCTGTAAGCCTTCGCATATCCGCTGGTTGGTAGGGTGTGGTTCGTACCCGAAGCATAATCGCCTGCACTCTCGCACGAGTAGTTGCCAAGGAATACAGAACCAGCATTCACGATTCGCTCTGCTACCTCCATGTAGTCTTTCGTCGCAATAATCAGATGCTCTGGTGCGTAGTCGTTAATGAGTTCCACAGCTTCATCTATCGAGTCAACATGAATCATCTTACTATTTGAAAGAGACACACTTGCGATTTCTTTTCTAGGCAATAAGTCTAACTGACGTTTCACTTCTTTATCCACAGCCTCCAACATCGTCTGGCTCGTCGTTACAAGGACTGCCTGCGAATCCAATCCATGTTCGGCTTGCGAGAGAAAGTCAGCAGCGACGAAGGCAGGATTGGCTGTTTCGTCAGCGATGATGGCCACCTCACTCGGTCCAGCTGGCATGTCGATTGCCACGTCGTGCAGACTCACCATCTGTTTCGCTGCCATCACATATTGGTTACCTGGACCGAATATCTTATACACTTTCGGAACAGATTCAGTACCATAAGCCATCGCTCCAATTGCCTGCACACCTCCGATTTTATAGATATTGTTCACTCCTGCTATCTGAGCAGCTACAAGGATAGCCGGATGGAGTTTACCTTCGCGGTTGGGCGGCGAACAAAGCACGATGTCCTTACATCCTGCTATCTTGGCCGGTGTAGCGAGCATCAACACGGTAGAGAACAGCGGAGCTGTCCCTCCAGGGATGTACAACCCTACCCTCTCAATCGCAACAGCTTTCTGCCAGCAAGTCACACCTGGTTGCGTTTGTATTTTCTTTCCTTCGAATCGCTGAGCCTCGTGGAAGGTCTTGATGTTCTGATGTGCCATCTCGAGTGCTGCTTTCAAGTCATCACTCACCAATGCCTCAGCCTCACGTATCTCCTCTTCAGTCACCTTCAGGTTCGTCAGGCTTACCTTGTCGAACTTTTGCTCGTACTCCTTCACGGCAGCATCACCTCGACGACGGATGTCATCCAGTACACCGCCTACGATGCTGTTCAGCTCAGCTGCTTCTTTATGTGGTCTTTCTATCATAATCTATAGAATATCAGACCCCCTCTGTCCTTTGGACATCTTCCCCTCTAAGGGGTGAAGAAATCCCCTCCATAGAGGGAGGGGTGCCCGTTAGGGCGGGGTGGGTCTTTATAAAATCATCTTCTCAATCGGTAATACAAGGATGCCTTCTGCACCCAGACGTTTCAGTTGTCCGATAATCTCCCAGAAACGTTTCTCGTCGAGTACTGTATGGATGCTGCTCCACCCTTCTGTAGCAAGCGGCATGACCGTAGGGCTCTTGATACCAGGCAGCACCTCGATGATTTCCTTCACCTTGTCCGTTGGCGCGTTCATCAGCACGTACTTCTTATCCTCAGCCGCACGTACAGCCTCGAAACGGAACAACAACTCCTTCAGTATCTCCTGCTTGTCAGCATCGAGGTTTCTGTTGCCGATCAAGAGCGCCTCACTCTTCATCACTACCTCTACCTCACGCAGGTTGTTGCTCACGAGAGTCGAACCGCTGCTCACAATGTCGAAGATACCGTCAGCCAATCCGATACCAGGAGCAATCTCCACTGAACCCTGAATAACATGCACATCAAGCTTGATACCCTTTGAGTCCATGTACGACTTCAGAATATTCGGATAACTGGTTGCAATCTTCTTGCCGTTGAACCACTCCACACCCTGATAGTCGGTATGCTTTGGAATGGCAAGCGACAGACGGCATTTGCTGAACCCCAGACGTGAGATGATGTCAGCATCCACGCCACGTTCCACAAACTCATTCTCGCCCACGATACCGATGTCAGCCACTCCGTTCGCAACTGTCTGCGGAATGTCGTCATCTCTCAGATACAACACCTCCACAGGGAAGTTCGAAGCCTCAACCAACAAAGTACGCTTCACACTTGATATCTTGATTCCTGCCTCCTGCAGGATATTCATCGTCTCCTCATAGAGACGTCCCTTAGACTGTATAGCTATTCTTAACATAATCTATTCAATTAGCAGACCCCCTTTGTCCTTTGGACATCTCCCCCTCTAAGGGGAGAAGAAATCCCCTCCATAGAGGGAGGGGTGCCCGTTAGGGCGGGGTGGGTCTTTTTTCCTTTTTCAGCTTGCAAAGTTACGAAAACTTTTTGAATTACGGCACAATAAAGACATAGAAACCACAAAAAGGACGAAATATTTTGACATATCAAAAAAAATCCGTATGTTTGCATCATGAAAAGAATTGTCTTGATATCAGTGGTCATGATGACGCTCATGGTGTCATCCGTCTGCGCCCAGGAGAGTATGACTCGTACCCTGTTCGCCAACAAGGAGGTGAAGGGCGGTCGTCCTCTCATTGAACAGTATGATGGCAGCCTCTACTACTTCATCCGATTAGAATTGCCAGTCATCGAACGAGTGCCCGGACCTTACAAACAAGCACTCACAGCTGTACGCGACACCGTTCTGAGCAAAGCATTAGGAGTGAAATACATAAAGGGAGACGATGACTACAAAGCCCTGACGGCACAGTTTGAGAAGAAGACCCTCGACGAACTGAGCGGACTGATTGAATCGATGGACGAACCAGAACGAGCCAGTCACAAGGTGCTGTTCAAATGGTTGGTCGAATACTCTGGTCAGATGGACGAAGACTCCCTGTACAATCCGATGATGAGCCACATCCCATTTTTCCAGTTCTTCCTGCAACAGGTGGAGTATATCGGCAACAGCCTCTACACAGCTGAGAACCTTGTATTCGACAGCCACACCGGTCAGTTGCTCACCCTCGACGACCTGCTCGACCTGACAGGCACGAACCGTAAAGCCGTCACAGACCTGATGATGCAGGAGTTCCGTAAGAACCATCCTGAAGAAACCGACTATGACTACAATGTCGACACAACTGCCAGCTTCGAAATATCAGAGCGAGGGCTCAACTTTTACATCCCTACAGACAACATAGACGAAGACCGGCTCGACTACATTTTCTTGGACAAATCCACACTCCTACCCTACCTCAAGAGCGATGGTCCACTCGCAAAGTATTGGAAAGAGTGAGACATCACACTTTGCAATTTATCGTCAATTGGCAAGAAATCAATCGACCGGACAATCTTTTTGAGCCAAACACTTGCATTTCTTCAAAAAATTTCGTATCTTTGTTGCTGAAAAAAAACGAAAACTATGCCACGCAAGACCGACGGAATACTCTTCGAGCTACAGCCACGCCCAACGAAAGGCGAAGACGGGAACCCCCTGCTCTATGCCCAACCAGTCATCATTCGTAAGTACGACATGAAAGACTTAGACGAATTCTGCGCAAAATACCGCCACACCAGCAAGGGCGAGATCATGCGTCTGTTCTACCTGCTTGAAGAAGTTGCGACAATGTGGTTAAGAGAAGGGAGCCGAGTAGAAACGCCATTCGGTTCCTTTGCACCCAAGCTGAAATTACTTGGCGAGCATACCGACCCCACGAAAGTGACATCACGCGACATCATGTATGGAGGCATAGAGTTCATTCCCGCAAAGCAATTTGTCAACGATGCCGACTGTAGCCGTCATGGATTCCGCAGAAAAAAGAGCTTCGTGGGCAATAGCCAGATGTACGATCCGCAAGCAATGGACGAGGCATTGCGACGTAGCTCACACAATGGCTACATCACCATCAGCGCCTTCATGGTGTTCAGTCACTTGAAACGCAAGTCAGCAAAGGCATATCTCGATAGTCTCTGCGTAGGAGAGACCCCACGTCTGCGACGCTATCGCGAAGGACGGACACTACACTATACCGTTTTGAAGAATACTCCCACACAATAAACCCGAGTCGGCAGCGCCCGCTGCCATCAAGTTCCGCGCCCGTTGCCATCATTGGCAGCGGGCGCTGCCAATATTGTTCCCGTACGAGGAACAAATAGTTTACCTATCTCATTCTCCCTGTTCACTAGGGTTAAACTCCCTTTTCACTAGGGTTATTTCCCCTACTCTACACGTTCAGTAAAATAGTTCGCCACGGTCGCGATGTCAAACAAGCATACAAATAAACCCTCGGCAAAACCCGCAAATCGGGTGCCGAGGGTAAAAGTCTGATTCGGTTTACTGCGCTACTATGGCTAAGATTGTAAGGTGACTATCACTAAGTGAATTCGGTCCATCCACCTCCAGGAATATGATGATCAGGTTCAACTTCGTCAAATCTGCCTCCACCTGTCACTTTGTCCAGGTCTTCCTCGTTAAGCTCTTGTTGCATAGCCACTTTCTCATCGCTGTTCTTGCCAGTGATGGATTCCTTCTTTACGTCATTGTCGAGTTCTACACTCAACTCTCTTTTTTCTTTTGTTTCCATATATTATCAAATATGATGAGTGAATACTTTTTCAGCGCTTTGCAATAAAAAGACATATATGCATTCTCTTGTTCTCGGCTGCAAAAATACATTATTTTTCTGAATCGACAATGCTTTTGCCAACAATTTAATCAAGAAATTGTATTTACTACATCACCTTGCTATATATCCGCAATGCAAACTAAACTATTCTTCTCCAAAAATTGCCCATTAAAAGTTGGTCACAATAGGCACTACGATGCTAACCTCTCAACTTTGCCGAAACTGGTGATGATGTTTTTCTTGTTCATTTCACTTGCGGTTTTAATCAATTAGAATCAGTTCTTGACGTTGGTAAGAAATGAGCAACTTTTGCAATACTGTTGAAACTAACAACGCCCACGCCTCATTTCGAGGTATGAACAGGCAGCCATCGTGTATCGCAAAATTTGTCTTTGATTCAGAATTATGACGTTACGACAAACTGTTGGCTCTTAAACCAAATGTTTCAATTGAAAATGTAGTAAAAAAACAGTAACTCCGTATAGCTTCGCTCAAGAAATCGACGAAAACCAAAGAAATTTTCTGTTTTTCGTTCCGATTTGTAATATTATTAGTAAATTTGCAACGTGTTTCTTAAGAGACACGACTTTATGATAATAACGAAGCGTTATGCTCGACTTGCAAATGGAAACGTGAGAAATTTCTATAGTACGCAAGGAAAGTGTAATGGTTCACGCGTTAGCGTGGGCTGGTTGCAATTTCTCGTACTAGGGTAATCTCACGACCTCCATTTGAAGAAGTGGCAAATCAGTACCACGCTTCTGCATATTAATAAATTGTCCTTATGGTACAGGAGGACGTAAATATTAATTGTTATGAGGTACCTTTTTTTATTAATTATGTCCGCATTTTCTATCTGTGTATTTCCTCAAACCACTAGTTGGCCTATTGTAGATGCCCAAAATATGAATAGTAAAAAGATTTCGATTGAAAAAGTGGTAATTACACAAGATGAAACTATTGTGACATTATTTTTAACAGGTGGCAGTTTGGGTGAATGGATAAGGATTAGTTCAAATACAACACTCGTTGCCTCTGATGGAAATGAAAGAATAACGTTACCTATTCTTGCCCTTACTGATCACGGAACAATACGAATGCTTGATCAACAGTATGGTATGCCTGGACGAAAAAAAGAGTCACATCTTGACATGCATTTTAATAGAATTCCTTCTGGTTTTACAGTACTTACGATAAGCGAAAACTCAAATTCGGGGTTTGTTTGGCAAGGTATTCACATATCGAATCCTATGGCAGAGACTCCGCATAAAAAACTGTCAGAAACAGATATTAAGACAATGATATCAAACTCTAACGATGGAATTTGCGGTATATATGAAGGTATTGACGAGCAAGGATATAAACTTGCATGCATTAAAGAAAACAACGAGTACATGCTAATCTTCTTAGGAGTAAACCATAATAATGGAAGATGGAAAATAGGTGATGTTAAGGCAGAATTACGTCCTAGTGCAACAGCTGGATTATTCAAGGCCACTTGGTATATGGCAGACAAACGCAAAAATGAAGATGCTTATCTTGTGTTTAATGGAACGACAATGAAAACCTTTGTGGCAAATGAGGAAACTAACTATTTGAAGATGTATCCAACTGCATCAGCTCAAAATGGAATTGCGGCATCAGGGAGTTCTTGGTCAGGAACAGGCTTTGCTCTAAAGAATGGTTACATTGCAACAAATTATCATGTAGTGGAAAATGCAAAAAATATCAGTGTTTATGGAGTTGGTGGAAATACCACAACAAAATATTCCGCATCAATTATTGCAACTGATAAAATTAACGACCTTGCTTTAATCCAGATAAAAGACAATCAATTTAAGGGCTTTGGTGAAATTCCCTATCGTGTTAAAACATCTTTATCAGATGTAGGAGAGGAAATTTTCGTTTTGGGATATCCACTTATAACAACGATGGGTAATGAGATTAAGTTGACGACAGGTGTCATTAGTTCAAAGACAGGCTTTATGGGAGATGTTGCTCAGTATCAGATATCGGCACCAGTTCAGCCAGGCAATAGTGGAGGCCCTTTATTTGATACTCAAGGTAATATTATTGGAGTTATAAATGCCAAACATACAGGAGCAGAGAATGTTGGTTATGCTATTAAAGTATCATATCTTAATAACCTTGTTGAGAGTATGATGAATTCTTCCATATTGCCAACTAATAATACGATCTCAGGAATGAACTTGACAAATAAGGTTAAGAAATTGGAGACGTTTGTTTTTATGATAGTATGTACCAATTGACAAAAGATATAGGATGAATAAATTATATGATACAACTTGCCCAAAGTGTGGAGCGAAATTATGTATATATGAACAAGGAGCAATTGGTATGGCTGGTTGCTATGAACGTGAAGAAGCAAACTGTCCTATTTGCAATACAGTTGTTGGAAGCAAACGAACTGACGGTGTATTGACAGTAGAAATAATCTCATGTTAATATAGCAGGGAACTGCACCATGCAGCTCCCCACCATTGCAACAAGAGCCAGCAGTGCGGTGATAATAGTTTTCTTGTTCATATTTTTTACTGGTTTTATGTGATTATCCATAGATATATACGACAACTTCGCGGAAATATCCCGCGAAGCAACGTCATTTCGCCTGCGAAATTACAAAAAGGCACACAAATAAACCCTCGGCAAAACCCGCAAATCGGGTGCCGAGGGTAAAAGTCTTTACTTAGGTTAAGAGTTTCTGTAAGAGATTCCGCTGTTAGTTACCAAAAATGAAATAAAAGGATGGTATCAGCCTGCAGAAAGAGATTAGGATAGGTGAATCTGATTTGTTACTTCCAATTTTCAATTTCGAGACCTTCCATGCGCTCGAAATGCTTAAGATTTGAAGTGACAAGTGTCAAATTATAATGCAAGGCAGTGGCTCCGATTAGCAGATCGAATTGGTCAACACGCTGGCCACAGTGTTCGAGAGAGTAACGGATTTCACCGTATTCTTTGAATGATGAATAGACGGGGATGACACGGAAAAGACGTTGCACCTCGCGAATGTCGTCAAGCTTTCGTTTCTGGTTCTCTGCCTTGGCCAATCCAAAGTAGAGTTCGGCTATGGTGATTTCCGAGATGAAGCAGTTCTTAATACCCACACGACTCAGGGTCTCGCGGACACGGCCTTCATTACGGAACATAGAGATGCAGGTACAGGTGTCAAGCAGATACTTTGCCATAGTCGTTTACCAATTACCAACAGTTCGTGTATTCTCTATGTTCTCACTGCGCAGCATGTCTGCATAAGCCTCGGTCGTCATATCACCACCCCAGTCACTGGAGAAACGTGCGAAGATATCCTTCGGCTCGGCCTTGGGAGCCACGGCTTTCTTCATCGACTTAACGAGCCGAGAAATGAGATCGAGCTTATCTTCGCTGGGCAACGAACCGAGCATGTCCATATAGACATCGTTTACATTTATTGTTCCTATCATAGTCTTGATTTTTATTCTATCACGTTGCAAATGTACGGATTTATATTGACATAATCGATATAAACACCTATTTATTTTCTTTTATTCATAGACAAATCACCTTTATTTGCCGAAGGTGATATCGCGACGTAGCATCGAGATGGTCTTGGGTGTGATGTTCAGGAACGAGGCGATGGCATTGAGCGGCAACTCGTTCACGATGCCGGGGCAGCGGCGCATGAGCAGGTCATAGCGCTCGCGGGGCGTGGCGCAATGGAGGTCAAGATAGCGTGAGCGGAACTGGAAGAGGATGTGCTCGCCG
>JAFZYE010000008.1 GCA_017616445.1 Bacteroidaceae bacterium | reverse complement strand
GTAGCCTTGTTACCGGTGATGTCCATATAGCGTCCGGGCACCTTCTCTTTAGATTCGATGCGATATACATTCACAGCATTGGAGTGAGTGTTGTGACCATAGTCCCAACCAGCCTGTACTACCTTGATGTTGTTTTCGGCAATGGCAGGCTTCTTGGCAAATTTCTCCTTCAGGAAGTTGGCTACCAGACTCAGGTCGCGGTCGAACAACCAACAAACCAGTCCGAGTGCGAACATGTTGCGGCACTTGAGGATAGCCTTGTTGTCCATACCTGTATCAGCCAGACAGTCTTTAACCATAGTGGTCAGAGGACACTGGATGACGCGATCAGGGTCGATGCCCATCTCGCCGAGGTAATCTTCTGTAGCAAACTGGGCTTTCTCCAAATCCTTAGGACCAAACGAATCTGTGTCGATGATAATCGTTGCACCTGGCTTGGCATAGCGATACTGTGTCTTCAGAGCAGCAGCATTCATTGCTACCAGCACATCGCACTTGTCGCCAGGGGTGTAAACCTTACCGGCACCGATATGTACCTGGAAACCAGAAACACCCGTCAGCGAACCTTGCGGAGCGCGGATGTCTGCAGGATAGTCGGGGAATGTAGAGATGCCATTGCCAACGGTGGCACTGACGGTTGAAAAAATGTTTCCGGCCAACTGCATACCGTCGCCGGAGTCACCTGAAAAGCGAACCACAACTTGGTCCAGCTCTTTCACTTCCAATTTTTCTGCCATAATATAATTAAATAGGTGTAATTGTCGTATAAACGATTGCAAAGGTCGCAAATATTCATGTATTTACCAAATGTTTTGCAATAAAAATGCAGTTTTGAACGGAAATACCATTCAAAACCGTATTTTTATACAATATTTGTTAATATTCGAACGAAGAGCCACCTAAGAACTCACGCAACAGCGATGTGGGTGGTATCTGATCTTCAGGAATAGGACGAATGTAACGGAGGAACTTACGAAGTCGGTAAGCCTCTGCATATTCAGGACAATTCTCTGGCAGCAACTCCAATAAGGGTTCTGCCTGACTCTTGATGACTGCCAATTCGAAAAGCATCGCTGAATTGAACATAGCATCAGCATTTTCCTGATAGGGGAATATCCATTTATTCTCTCCCTTTCGTACCGATGGCCAGCGACGGATGGTCTCTTGAGCAGATACTCCACGATATTTGTGGTCGCGGATAATGCGGCGCAGCAAACGGTTATCGGTGGTGGGGATGTAGTTGTGATTGTCGAGCAGCAGGGTTGTCAATGCTGATGCGTAAACGCGGAATATCTGATCTTGTGGTACATCCTTCATCAGTTCTGGGTTTAATGCATGAATACCTTCCACCACGAGTATCTCATCATCGTGAAGTTGCAACTTGCGACCACTCTTTACGCTCTTACCTGTGGGGAAGTCGTAGCGTGGCAGTTCAACCTCCTCACCACGGAACAAAGCGTTCATCTGGTCATTGAGTAGTTGCAGGTTGAGTGCATGCAAGTGCTCAAAGTCATAGTCGCCGTTCTCATCGCGTGGTGTCAACTCACGATCAAGGAAGTAGTCATCGAGTGAGATACCCACGGGTTTGATGCCGTTGGTAAGCAATTGTACAGACAATCGCTTGCAGGTGGTAGTCTTTCCACTTGAAGAAGGACCGGCGATAAGTACCATGCGGATACCTTTGCGGTTGGCTATCTCATCGGCAATCTTACCAATCTTCTTTTCTTGCAGGGCTTCACTAACTTGGATGAGCAGATTAGTACGTCCTTGGTCAATAGCTTCGTTGAGGTCACCAATGGTACGCATTCCCAGAATATCCTGCCAGCGGTGATGCTCCTTGAAGATACCAAACATCTTGTCCTGCATCACGATTTCTCCCAATTCATCGGGATGTTCGCGAGAGGGGATACGCAGCAACAGACCATCGTAGTACTTCTCCAGTCCGAAAAGGTATATCTGTGAGGTGCGTGTCAATAGGGCACCATAGAAGTAATCATAGTAGTCGTCAATATCGTAGAAGGTGGTATACAACGAGCCAGAACTCTGTAACAGTTTCACCTTTGAGAAGGTGTGCAAGATGCTGAACATGTGGATAGCCTCCTCTGTTGTTGTCTCATGACGATGGATAGGGTAGTCAGCATCAATAATCTCCTGCATACGTTTGCGAATGCGGCCTGCATCATCAAGTGTTACAGGATGACCGATGTTGAGATCAACATAGTAACCATTGCTAACAGGAATGTCAATAGCTACCTTGCACTTCTCGTAGAGGTCATGGACGGCCTTACAAAGAATGAAAAACAGAGTGCGGGTGTAGGCACGCTGTCCAGATGTTGACGTGATATCAAGGAACTCGATGTTCTTTGGTTTGTAGAGGCGGTAGTGCATGCCTTCTACTTTGTTGTTTACATGTGCCAGAATGGGCTCGTAAGTCATTGGTAATCCTATTTGCTCGAAAGCTTCTTTCAGCGTACTGCCCACTGGTATTTCATAAGCTTGTCCATTGTTCTGACAAGATACCTTTACCGTTTTTTCCATATTGAAATAATTAATGCTGCAAATTTACGAAAGTTTCTTTAATAAAATTCCTTTTTATTGTTTTTTTTTCGTAAATTTGCCAGCGAAATTCGAACTTCAAAACGAACATTACT
>JAFZYE010000029.1 GCA_017616445.1 Bacteroidaceae bacterium | reverse complement strand
CATCACGGTGCTTGGCGCACTACTCGGAACATCTGCGCTGCAATCATGTGGCTTGCTCTAACGGTCTGCGACCTGTAGCCCAGAGGGCAATGTAAAATGTAGAATGTTAAAGGCTGGACGATTCATTCGCCAGCCTTTTCTTGACTCTCAACTATCAACTAATTGCATAAAAATCTCACGTTCGACAATAAAAACAAGCTTTTTTGTGCTCACTTAATCGATTTTATCCTAACTTTTTTGTAACTTTGCAGTAAATTTCATATCAATCAATCAGAAAACCAAAAAGAAGGTGAAACAGTTAAATAGATTTTTAGGACTTATGGCTATCACAGCATTAACGATGGTGTCATGTACATCTCCGAAGAACGAGGAAGTGGATGACACGTTTGAATATGCCAACGAACGGTTTGCTGACTTGCAGATGCTGCGCTACAAGGTGGAGGGCTTCGAGCAGTTGAGTTTGAACCAGAAGCTGCTGATTTACTATCTGAGCGAGGCAGCGCTGTATGGGCGTGACATCTTGTACGACCAGAACGGGCGCTACAACCTGCGCATCCGTA
Organism: Bacteroidaceae bacterium; assembly: GCA_017616445.1. Lineage (GTDB taxonomy): Bacteria > Bacteroidota > Bacteroidia > Bacteroidales > Bacteroidaceae > Colivivens. Next base: position 37,398 of record JAFZYE010000029.1, on the reverse strand, counting down.
AGGTGCTGGAGACCATCTATCAATCTGAGAACGTTGACCGCAACTCTGAGGACTTCAAGGATTTGGAGGTGTACCTGAAACGGGTGTGGTTCTCAAACGGCATCCATCATCACTATGCGACGGATAAGTTCGAGCCTGAATTCAGCGAACTTTGGTTCCGTGAGCAATGGGCGAAATGCATATCACCCGAACTGGCGCAGGAAATCGACCTGGACGAGATCTGCAAGGTGATGTTCGACTTCACGTTGATGCATAAGCGTGTGAACCTGACAGAGGGTCAGGACCTCATTCTGACATCTGCCAACAACTACTACGACGGGGTGACCCAAGAGGAGGTAGAGCGTTTCTATGAGCAGCAAAGGGCTGAGTGGGAGGACAAGGAGCATCCGGTGATGTTCGGTATGAACAGCCGTCTGGTGAAACTGCCCAACGGAGAGATTGTCGAGAAGCGATGGACTGCCTCGACGTTGTATGGTGAGGCCATCACGAAAATCATCGAATGTCTGGAACAGGCACGTCCTTATGCTGAGGATGAGCAGCAGCGCGAGGTGATTGACAAGCTGGTGGATTATTACAAGACGGGCGACCTGACTACGTTCGACCAATACAGCATCGCATGGGTGGAGAACACAGCTACGCTGGTGGATTTCGTGAACGGATTCATCGAGTGCTACGGCGACCCGCTGGGACTGAAATGCTCGTGGGAGTCGATTGTGAACTTCAAGGACATCGAGGCCACCAAACGTACAGAGTGCCTGAGCCAGAACGCCCAGTGGTTCGAGGACCATTCGCCAGTTGACCCTCAATTCAAGAAAGAGAACGTGAAGGGTATCTCTGCGAAGGTCATCACAGCTGCCATGCTGGGTGGCGACCTGTTCCCATCGACTGCCATCGGTATCAACCTGCCTAACTCGAACTGGATTCGCAAAGAGCATGGAAGCAAATCGGTGACCATCGGCAACCTGACTAAAGCCTACAACAAGGCAGCAGGTAGCGGCATGAGAAACGAGTTCTGTTTCACACAGCACGAGATAGACTTGCTCAACGATTACTCGGACTTGACGGACGACATCCACACAGACCTGCACGAGTGTCTGGGACACGGATCGGGCAAGATGATGCCGGGCGTGGATGAGGAAGACCTGAAGGCATACGCAATGACCATCGAGGAGGCTCGTGCCGACTTGTTTGCGCTCTATTATCTGGCAGACCCCAAGATGGTGGAACTGGACATGATGCCTAACAAAAAGGCTTATGAAGCCGGGTATTATGAATACATGATGAACGGCCTAATAACCCAGCTGGTACGTATCCAGTCAGGTAAGAACATCGAGGAAGCCCACATGCGCAACCGTTCGCTCATCGCACACTGGTGTCTGGAGAAAGGCGAGAAAGACAAGACGGTGGTGATGGTGAATCGCGACGGCAAGACCTACGTGAGAATCAACGACTACAAGAAACTGCGCAACCTGTTCGGCGAACTGCTGAAGGAAGTGCAGCGCATCAGAAGTACAGGCGACTACAAGGCCGCAAAGGACTTGGTGGAGAACTATGGAGTGAAGGTTGACCGGACCCTCCACAAAGAGGTGCTGGAGCGTTACAACAAACTCGACCTGGCTCCTTACAAGGGATTCATCAATCCTGTCTATTCACTGGTGAAGGACAAAGACGGAAACATCACAGACGTGACAGTTGACTATACAGAGAGTTATGCCGACCAAATGCTCAGATACAGCAGAGACTACAGTACCCTCCCTCTTGTCAATAATTAAGAAGGAGCTGCATGCCAGCATGAACGGGGTAGCATCGGCTGCGATGAGACGGACTGATGACTATCGCGTGAACTGGGGCGTAGAACTGCCGCGACTGCAAGCGATAGCAGCGGAATTCGGTAAGAACCACGAACTGGCACAGGCACTGTGGAAGGAGTCGGTGAGGGAATGCAAGATTCTGGCTGCACTCATCCAGCCCACAGAGACGTTCTGCGAGGAACTGGCCGACATCTGGGTTGAGAGCATCCATACAGCAGAAATCGCTCAGATTGTGAGCCTCCATCTGTTTCAGCACCTCCCATATGCTACCAGTCAGGCATTCTGCTGGATAGCCTCCGACAACGCCATCAGACAGCTGTGCGGACTGAGCACCATCTATCACATCGTGCGGCAACGGGAGATACAGGAGCGGTCGGTAGAAGAGCTGTATGACCAGGCACAGTCGATGTGTGAAAGCACGGATATGAACGTCAGAAGGTTGGCCAACAACCTGATTGGATTATTAGACGAAAAATATGATCGAGAATACCCGGCTTGCTGAAGCCCAACAGATACTGCACAACTATATCAAACTGAAAGGACTCAGGAACACCCCTGAGCGGCAGAAGATACTGGAAATCGTCTATTCGGTGAACACCCCGTTCACTGTCGACATGGTATGGGAGTATCTGCAAGACGAGTATCGCGTGACACGAGTGACGGTGTACAACAGCTTAGAGCTGTTCTTCAAAGCAGGACTCGTCATCAAGCGCTCGAACGGCAACGAAGGGATGGAATACGAAGCATGCGTGCAAACACAGACACATCACAACATGTGCTGTACCATCTGCAACCAATTGTTCGAGTTCAAGGATCCAAGCATCGCAGCGTTTCTGGGCCTGAAGAGATACAAGAAATTCAAGATGACCAACTGCTCAGTCATGATATATGGAATCTGTGCAAAATGTCAAGCAAAAATAAACCGCGAGAAACGAAAACAAAAAAATAAACAAAAATGAAAGTAGATGTTCTATTGGGTCTCCAATGGGGAGACGAAGGAAAAGGAAAAGTGGTAGATGTGCTGACTCCGAAATACGACGTAGTGGCACGTTTTCAGGGAGGTCCTAATGCCGGACACACCCTCGAGTTTGAAGGACAGAAATATGTGCTCCGCTCAATCCCTTCAGGTATTTTTCAAGGCGACAAGGTAAATATCATCGGTAATGGTGTGGTACTCGCTCCAGACCTCTTCATGGATGAGGCAAAGGAACTGGAGAAGTCAGGACACGAACTGAAGAGCCGTCTGCATATCTCTAAGAAGGCCCACCTGATTATGCCTACCCACCGTCTGCTCGATGCAGCCAATGAAGCTGCAAAGGGAAAGAACAAGGTAGGAACAACAGGAAAAGGTATTGGTCCGACCTATACCGACAAGATCAGCCGTAACGGACTTCGTGTAGGTGACATCCTCGACAACTTCGAAGAGAAGTATGCCGCTCACAAGGCTCGTCATGAGGAGATGCTGCGTGCCCTCAACTATACGGACTACGACATCACAGACATCGAGAAGCACTGGATGGAGGGTATCGAATACATGCGTCTGTTTGAACTCGTAGACAGCGAGCACGAGGTGAACCGTCTGCTGAAAGAAGGCAAATCCATCCTCTGTGAAGGTGCTCAAGGCACGATGCTCGATGTTGACTTCGGTTCATATCCGTTCGTCACCTCCAGCAACACCATCTGTGCTGGTGCATGTACAGGTCTCGGACTTGGCCCTAACAAGATTGGAGATGTGTATGGCATCATCAAGGCATACTGCACACGCGTAGGTGCCGGACCATTCCCAACAGAACTCTTCGACGAGACAGGCAGTAAGATTCGTGCGATTGGACACGAATACGGAGCTGTGACAGGTCGTGAGCGCCGTTGCGGATGGATCGACCTGGTTGCCCTCAAGTATGCCATCATGGTGAATGGTGTCACCAAACTGATTATGATGAAGAGCGATGTACTCGATGACTTCGAAACCATCAAGGCCTGCGTGGCTTACAACCAGAACGGACATATCGTCGATTACTTCCCATACGACATCAGCGAAGGCATAGAACCTGTATATGTAGAGATGCCAGGATGGAAGGAAGACCTCACAGCTTGTACGTCAGAAGCCCAGTTCCCACAGGCATTCAAGGACTATATCGAATTCCTTGAGCAGCAACTCGAGACTCCGATTGCCATTATCTCAGTAGGTCCTGACCGCGAACAGACCATCGTAAGAGGCTGATGAGACTGAGAGTAACAGCACCGAAAACAATCCAACAGTGCACGATTGGACTACCTCCCTCCAAGAGTATAGCCAATCGTGTACTCATTCTTTCTGCACTCAACGGTATTGAGCCTACAAAGGTGTTACGTCAGCCGCTTGGCGATTTATGCGACGACATTCGGGTGGTCGCAGAGATGCTCCTACGTGATGACGATACGGTAGATGTATGTGCAGCAGGAACAGCGATGCGTTTTGGTACAGCTTATCTGGCTGTCACAGCAGGCACTCGAACGATTACGGGCACACAGCGCTTGCAGGAACGTCCGATTGGCATCTTGGTGGATGCGCTGAGGTCGCTTGGTGCCACGATTGACTATGTAGGGAAGGATGGATTTCCTCCGCTGCGAATCACAGGAAACCAGGCGTTGCGAGGCGGCAGTCTCACGATGAACGGAGGAGTCAGCTCCCAATTCATCTCTGCTCTGCTGATGATTGCGCCTACGATGCAGGAGGGCTTGACCCTGAAACTGGAAGGCCAGCTGGTGTCTACACCTTATTTATATATAACGATGGAACTCATGCGGCAGTTTGGCGCAACGGTGGAATGGACGGACGAACGAACCATCAAAGTAGCGCATGGCTACAACTGCAATCGCTCAGCCGACGCAATCACCATCGAGGCCGACTGGACAGCTGCATCCTACTGGTACGAGATAGCTTCGATTGCCAATCTTCAGCCTTCAGCCTTTCATCTGCAGTCGCTCGTCATGGATAGCATCCAAGGCGATAAGGTGTGTGACCGGATATTCCAACTCCTGCACGAACAGCAGACGAAGCAGGAGCCGTTTGTGTATAACTTCGAGGACTGCCCTGATTTGGTTCAGACGCTGGTTGTCACCTGTTGCATGAACGCAGTACCTTTCCACTTTACGGGTCTTCGTACGCTACGCATCAAGGAGACAGATCGTATCAGCGCCTTGCAGACCGAATTGGCAAAGATGGGCTTCGTGCTGGAAGCAACGGATGACTCGCTTGCCTGGGATGGTACCCAAACTCCCCAACAGCCCTCATTCAGTATTGCCACCTACCACGACCACCGCATGGCGATGGCCTTTGCGCCCTGTGCCATACGCCTGGGTGAAATCACCATCGAAGACCCTGATGTCGTGAGTAAGTCATATCCCACTTATTGGTCAGACCTCGAGAAAATCGGATTCCAACTATGCTCTATCTCATAATCAGCCTCTTTGCCCTCGGAGCCGTCGCATTTGTACTCGGCTACATCCGCAACCGTTCGCTCAAGAAGAAACTTGAACGTGGTGAAATCACCGAGTTGCCTTCTATCAAGCAGATAGAAGATATGGAGTGTTGCGGTCAGCATGAGGTATGCGAGAAAGACAGTCTGCTGGCTGCTGTCAGCAAACAGATTGAGTATTATAACGACGAGGAGCTCGACCGCTATAAAGGAACAGCTTCATCCGACTATACAGATGAAGCTGTTGAAGAATTCCGTGAAGTACTCTACACTATGAAGGAGTACGAGGTTGCAGGATGGGTGCGAAGCCTTCAGCTACGCGCCATAGAGCTTCCTGACGCCTTGAAAGATGAGGTGTTCCTCATTGTCGGGGAACGACGCAAATAAACACCACCTATTTGAAGCAGAAGTCCAAAAGTGTACAGAGTGACTTCTCCTTTGTTTCCGAAGAGAATTTAAAGAAGATGGCCGTCTTGCCTTCGAGCTTGACGTCCGACGAAAGGACTGCCGACAGTTCCTTCACCTCCTTTGGCATGTCTGCCTTCAACTCGATGGTTCCGAGCAGTTGTCCTCCTTGCGATGTCCAAGGACGTCCAGCCATGATTTCAATCGTTCCATCAATACCCTCTGGAACCAAATTCAGTACCAAGGTCAAGTCCTTGCGGTCGCGAGCGGCTTCAAAGTTGAAGTACTTATAACCCACGATAGAACCATCGGTATTGTTGACAATCGGGTTGGTGTTGTTACGCAGGTCGTATGGTGCATCGAACTTATCATCCGTACCGTAGGTCGCAGCTGGGTAGGAGCCAAAGAACGTGTTGTTTGGCCATTCATGAATAGCAGGCTTGGGACCTGTGTACCAGCAGGCAATACCTGCTGAATGGCGCTCGAACGGATTGAGACCGTTCAAGGCGAAACCTTCCGAAGTATATTCTCCTTCTGAAATCTCTACCTTTCCACCAGGTCCTTCCTCTACATTAACGGTGATAGGAGCTACCATTGCCTGACGTGCATATTCGTCTGTTCCTGTCTGACGGTGATAGAATACGTACCATTGTCCGTTGATTTCGCAGATTGAACCGTGGGTGTTTCCGTCGATACAAGCTGATGCAATCACGTTGCCAGCCTCATCGGTCTCACGTCCGCGAGCATCGATGATGGTTCCTCCGTACGTCCAAGGTCCTAACGGGTTGTCGCTGTAAGCGTATGCGAGGGTATAATTAGAGATAGGAAGCCCAAACTCACCATCCTTGGTGAAGCGGCTATAGATAAATACATATTTATCTTTGATTTTGCGAATAGACGAAGCCTCGAAGAAACTGAAGATACCGTCGTCGTAACGTCCTGATACCATATCCTCTACAATCTGTGTACCAGGTTTCACGGTTGCCATCGTTGCAGGATCCAATTCTGCTGCGAATGAGCGCTCGAATCCCCAATAGCCATAGATGCGTCCATCATCGTCAACAAAGACTGCTGGGTCGAATGCCAACACACCGTCTGTGATATAAGGATTGTTCTGATTCCAGTTGCATACCTCGAACGGTCCGTCAGGACGGCTGCTCTTCGCAATCATACCATTACGACCTCCTGCCTGGTTGTTGGGATAGAGGTAATAGGTCTTGGTACCGTCAGCAGCGACTACGAGCGTCACATCAGGAGCATAAAGCACATCACCCTTTCCTTCTGGATTGAGCAGTTCGCCCTTCGCATTTTTCTTCACACTGAAAATCTCACCATCGTAGCGCCATTGGGTAAGGTCTTCAACGGGTGCAGACCACACCACTTGGTCACGACCGCAGTATTCGGTAATCAAGTCGTCGTGTGACCCATAGACATACACACGGTACTTCCCAGGATTGTCTGGGTCTTCAAATACGTATGGTTCTCCATCAGGAATATGTTCCCATAGCGGCAGGAACGGATTACCTTGGGTGACATCACCCTCACCCCCCTTTAAAGGGGACTTGTTCGATACACAAGCAGTCATAAGCAAGATGCAGCCAATTGCTGCGGTTATCATTTTCATAAGGATTTGATTTTATTGAGTTATACGAGTTCTATCTTTTGGATTTCAGCCTTTCCGTCCTTAAACTCTATCGTCACCTTGAACGATACATAGTCGCTGTAGATGTACAGCGGAATGATGTCGCCGTTCTTGGGTTCGTAGTCGAACTTCAGTCGGATAGTACTACCAGCCAAGTAGCTTTCTTTCGGCAATACAGCATTGTCTTTATCTTTCAGCTGGTGGAGTGAGAATACAGGGTCGATTAAGGTGAGGATACGAGGCAACTCAATCTTCAGTTTCTTGTCGTCACCTTTCCAGATATCCGTCACACTATCCCAGATGCTCTTGTCGCCATTCTTGATATTGCTGTAGATCTTGATGCCCGAACTGATGGTCGAAAGCAGCGATTCACTGGTGACATTGAAAGCACCAAGGAACTCCTCACGACGGCTCTGGTTCTGCTTTTTGGCTTTTGCGCTTGCTTTCGATGCCTCGTAGGCATGAACATATTTATAATCCACATTGTCTATCCAGCAAATCTTATCGTCAGTCATCGCAATCGCACGGATATGGGTGATGTCGTCATACTTCTTGTCTTCGTAGGTAAGCTTCACCACACCAATCTCCGTCTTGTCGTGATGCTTGATGATGTTGATTGACGGGCATTTCACCACATCGTACTCGTCCTTGTACATATCTGTGTAATGGAGACACAAGAAGATACGCACATTCTCCAAGTCGACATCACTACGGTTGTTGATGATGACCTTCACCTCGTCGTCGTTCTTGCTGACCAACCAGTCAGTCGTAGGCTCCACACTCACGTCGATGAACGACTGCTCCATGAGCAGCTGCTTGAAGATGCTGTACATGTTCTCCTCACAATACTGCATGTCGCTGAGCAGACAGTCATAAACACCTTGGTTTCCACGACGGTAGAAATGATTGAAGATTTCCTCCTTGCTCTCATCGAGGTCGCCCTGTTGTGCATAGTATTTTGCTTTCAACAGGTTAGGACTGAACATTCCGTAGCCTTCCATCGTACTACGATAGAGTTTGAGGAGATACTTGCCTTCGCTCGACTTGTTGAGATACGAACGGTTCTTGTATGAATCCAGCAAATCAGTCAGCGCTGCTGCCTGACGTGGGTATTCCACACTTGCCTGATCGAAATACGACATCGCCTTCGACTCGTTGCCTTCCTTCAGGTTGATTAATCCCTTCAGCACTAAAGCAGGAGCACTACGGTTAGGATACAACTCCGTATAATCCTCCAAGATGGCGTATGCCTGAGTCAGCAGTTTGTCGTTTGGATTCTCTTTGGGCAGCGAATCGAGCTCGATGTCCGATGGTTGTAAGGTGTTGACTGGTCCTTTGGTGTCAGCCATCTGAATCAACGATAACGCTTTCAGCAGTAATGCCTCACGATTGGTCGGATATTTGTCGAGCACCTTCTCTATGGCGTTATACGCATCCTTCGAACGTCCTGCATAGATATCGAGATAGGCTTTGTCACGATCCAGACAGAGCTTATCCCATTCGTTCATATACTTGAAATAGACAGGTGCATACTCTGAGAGGTAGTCGATGTACGACATGCGCACTTCCTCTATCTCTTTTTTCAGCGATTCCTTCAACTTCTGGTCTTTTTCATACTGCTCAAAGGCCGCAGTCTTGGCTTCTGCAAGGTTTTTGTTGATACCCACAGCCGACAACGGATCGCCAGAGAAGATGGTGGAGATGACTGCAATCGGGTTGGCATTCTCCGCAAAGTTGGTAGCTCCGCTGGTAGCACTACGGGCCAACATCCAGATGTCGTCCAACTCATCGTATTCCTTCTGCAACTCGAACATCTTCTGCAAGATAGGCAGCAGTTTCTTCTTCGCCTCCAACACATCTGCAGGCACCTTGCTGTAGTCCTGCTTAGCCATAAACTCAAGGAACGAAAAGAAGTCGTCTGACTGATTCTGTGCAACTTCCAACCCATTCAGCAGACGCACCGTTTCCTCAATATCGTACTGAGGCTCCGGCTCTTTGCTAAGCGCCTCAAATGCTGGTTTGAACTCCTCCACAGGGGTGTAGTTCTCCAAGTCGATCTTCTCGTCTTTGTTTGAGCAGCTATACCAAATCCATCCTCCTGCACCAAGTAGCAGCACGATGAGGATGATGATGGTAGCAACAATACCTTTGTGTGATTTACTGGTTGGCATAATCGTTGAGATATGATTCGTGATCGTTTAGGTACTTCTTAAATAACCGTATACCGCGTATGGTGAACCAGGCACCTGCGATGATAAAAGGTATGCTCAGCAATTGTCCCATATCGAGCGCCATGCCTTTCTCGAAATCCACCTGTTCCTTCTTGATAAACTCCACGAAGAAACGGAACGTGAATATCAACGTCAGACACAATCCGAAGTACAACCCAGTTCCTGCACCCGAACGTATTCCGTAGCGGTTGAGTCGCCAATAGACAAGCAGCAGCACGATGAAGATGATGAAATAGGCGATTGCCTCATAGAGCTGTGCTGGGTGACGTGGAACGACAGCACCGCCCACCATCGACTCGTTCGTGTGGAACAAGAAAGCCCAAGGAACATCTGTCTGGCTACCAATGATTTCCGAGTTCATCAGGTTACCCATACGGATGCAAAAAGCAGTCAGTGGAGTGGCAATACACACGTTATCAAGCACTGTCGTAAACCTGACAAAATTGCGCTTGGAGTAAATCAGCATCGCAAAGAAACAGCCGATAGCACCACCATGACTGGCCAATCCTGCGTAGCCATGAAACTTCCAGCTCCCATCGGGCAGTATCTTTATTGGCAGAAACATCTCTATTATCCCGTTCGTACTCCCCAGATAATACTCAGGCTCGTAGAACAGACAATGCCCCAATCGTGCACCTATCAGGATGCCAAAGAAGCAATAGAGGAACAGCGGATCGAACTTATCGAGCGAAATTCCCTGATGCTTGTACAGATTCTTCACGATGTAATAGGCAGCAACCAATCCGATGGCCCAAAACAGCGCATACCATCTGACGCTGAACGAACCAATCTGAAACGCCTCAACGTGAGGCTGCCAATCGATAAACAGATAATTCATAATGAATAATGTAAAATGTAGAATGTAGAATGTAGAATGTAAAATGTAGAATGTAAAAATGAAGAAAAACTCCTTATACATTAAATCGGAAATGCATGATGTCGCCATCCTGCACCACATAGTCTTTTCCTTCTACGCCCAACTTTCCAGCTTCACGAACAGCAGCTTCCGAACCATACTTCATGTAGTCCTCATACTTGATGACCTCGGCACGGATGAACCCTTTCTCGAAGTCGGTATGAATCACACCTGCACATTGGGGAGCCTTCCATCCCTTGCGGAACGTCCATGCCTTCACCTCCATCGGTCCGGCTGTGATGAAGGTCTGCAAGTTAAGCAGAGCATAGATGGCCTTGATCAGTCGGTTGCATCCGCTCTCCTCCAGACCCATATCTTCCAAAAACATCTGCTTCTCCTCGTAGCTCTCCAGCTCAGCGATGTCAGCTTCTGTCTGGGCAGAGATAATAAGCAACTGGGCATCCTCGCCCTTGATGGCCTCGCGCACAGCATCCACATATTGGTTGCCTTCCTTTGCACTCTGGTCATCCACATTGCAGACATACAGCACTGGTTTGGTGGTCAGCAGAAACATCTGTTTCGCTACAGTCTCTTCCTCTGCGTTCTCCAATTCTACTACTCGTGCACTTTTGCCCTGTTCCAAGGCCTCCTTATAACGGAGCAATAATCCCAGTTCCACTTTCGCCATCTTGTCACCACCCACATTGGCCTGTTTCTCCACGCGTTTGATACGCGACTCCACAGTCTCCAAGTCCTTCAACTGAAGCTCAGTGTCGATTACCTCCTTGTCTCTCACGGGGTTCACACTTCCATCGACATGCACGATGTTACCATTATCGAAACAACGCAACACATGAATGATTGCGTCACACTCGCGTATGTTACCCAAGAATTGATTACCCAATCCTTCACCTTGGCTGGCGCCCTTCACCAATCCAGCGATATCCACGATGTCGCATGTGGCAGGCACGATACGTCCAGGATGGACTATCTCTGCCAACTTGGTGAGTCGTTCGTCAGGTACTGAAATCTGTCCCATCTGTGCGTCAATCGTACAGAAGGGGAAGTTTGCCGCCTGCGCCTTTGCGCTCGACAAACAATTGAAAAGAGTTGACTTGCCCACATTTGGCAATCCAACGATTCCTGCTTTTAATGCCATAGTTATTTTTTATTACAGCGCAAAGATACAAAAAAATTAAGAATTAAGAGTTAAGAATTAAGAAAAACACCAAAAACTCCTAACTCCTAACTCCTAACTCCTAACTTTTTCTTAACTTTGCAGCAAATAAGATGTCACATGAAGTATTTGGTATTCATTCTCGTTGCTATGCTACAGTGTCTCTCGATGAAGGCACAGGAGCTGAATTGCACCGTTCGCATCAACCATTCACAGGTTCAGGGTACGAACAACGGTATCTTTGAGACGCTGGAAAAGGAAATAGCTGCGTTCATGAACAATCGGGCATGGACGGACTTGCAATACGGTAAGGAGGAACGTGTGAACTGTACGATGAACTTCACCATCAAACAATACAAGCCAGACAACAACCATTTCACTGGTGAACTACAGTTTCAGGTGACCCGTCCGGTATATAATGCTTCATACAACACCACTGTGTTCTCACGCCGTGATACAGAAATCAGTTTTGACTATGTTGAACATGAACCTCTGGAATTCAACGAGACGAATATGGACAACAATCTCACGGCATTGCTTGCCTACTATGCCTATCTGTTCATAGGGCTCGATCTCGACACCTTTTCTCCAAAGGGCGGAACAGATATCCTTCACATGGTTGAAAGCATCGTGAACAACGCACAAGCCCTGTCTGAACCAGGATGGAAAGCATTTGGTAACAACAAAAACCGTCACGCTATCATCAACGACTATATGGAGACTTCGATGGAACCTTTCAGAGAGATGATGTATAAGTACCATCGTCAGGGTCTTGACGAGATGGCGAGCAACGTGGATCGTGGTCGAACAGCCATCACAGAATCCATCGAACTGCTCAAAGAGGCGTACGACAGCAAACCGCTCAGCTTGCTTCCACAGATATTTACCGACTACAAACGCGACGAACTGGTAAATATCTATCGAGGACACGGCAACGCCAAAGAGAAGGAGGCCGTCTATGAGACCCTCCTCAAAATCAATGCTTCCCAGAATATGGAGTGGAAGAAAATCCAGAAATAATAGTTACGTTCAAAGTGTGTAGGTTTGACGAATCCGCTTAGGATCTATGACGATCATGCCTCGATATCCCATCTCGAATATGGCCGTAGCCTGATGATTGTTCGTCAGCTGCCCCCAAACAGCTATATTTGATTTACGGATATCGTCCACCACGATCACCGTTCCGTCAGCATAGTTCGTAGGAACGGAATGAACAGGAGCAGAAGGAGCAATGTAATAGACAAGGTGAGGGGAGGGGTGGGAAGCGGAAGGTGAGAGGTAATCTCGTGTAGCTTCATCTGCATTCCCCACAATCTCTACGGCTTTTGGTTTGAAATGGTTGACAATCCGAAACAATTGCTCATTGCGCTTGCGCTCTTTACGGCTAAGATTCGGATACTTCTGACGCAAATCATCGAAGGCATAATAGCGTAAGGGTTCGAACAGCACATTGCGCACAAGCGAATAAGCCCAAGGCGACTGGATGCCAAAACCGTATCGATGAAAGAAACGCTTAATCATTTAGGATTTCTCTTGCTTTTTGTTCATCTATCGCCAATTGCTGAGTCAAGGCTTCTGGGGAAGCAAATCGTTGCTCTGGACGCAGGAAGTCGACAAAGTGGATGGTGATATGTTCACTATAGATATTCCCCTCGAAATCGAATAGGTTCACCTCGATGGTACGTTTATTCCCATTGAAAGTAGGCCGCCATCCAATATTCAGCATACCTTCTATCTCACCTCTTACCTCTAACTTCTCACCTCTTACCTCTAACCTCTCACCTCTTACCTCTACCCGCACCGCATACACACCATCACAGGGAATGAGCTTGTCTGGTGCCACTTCGATATTTGCTGTGGGATATCCAATGCGTCTGCCTACCTTGAAACCATTCACCACGATTCCTTCCAGGAAATAATCATATCCCAACAGCTTTCGGCTTTCTGCCACACTTCCTTGCAGCAACGTCTCACGAATCAAGGACGAACTGACCGTAATATGATTCTCTGCATAAGCCTTTGCCTGTACAATCTGAATACCGATTTCTTTCCCATAGCGAACATAATCGTCGAACCCTTCTGAACGGTTGTGGCCAAATCGATGGTCGTACCCGATGACCAACACGCCCACATCCATCTTCTGCTTCAACACTTGCTTCATGAAATCGTAAGCACTCATCATCGCGATTTCGGGAGTGAACTCCAAAAGCGATACCTCTTGAATGCCCATTTGCTTCAACAATTTCACTTTCTCGTCTTGGGTCGTTAGCAACTTAATCTCTAACCTATCACCTCTCACCTCCATCCTCTCATGCTTCATCTGCTCCACCACACTACGAGGATGATTGGCAAATGTCACACAAACAGACGTACCACCGATACGTTCAGCCTCCTCCACCACTTGCCGGATGAGAAACTGGTGTCCTTTGTGTACTCCGTCGAAAAATCCTATCGTTGCTACTTTCATGATGCAAAATTAGGAAAAAATAATGTAAAATGTAGAATGTAAAATGTAAAAATGAAGAAAAACTCCTAACTCCTAACTCCTAACTCCTAACTTTTGTGTATTTTTGCACCAAATCTAAACCATAAAGACAATGAACAGAACGAAAGCACTCATCGTCATGCTATGTATGGCAAGCATGGCGTTTGCAAAGAAAGGTGATTGGGTAACCATTAAGAATGGTGACTTGTGGTATGATACTGAAGGAAAGGTTGTACAAGCACATGGAGCCGGATTTCTGCAGATGGGCGACACTTGGTATATGATTGGCGAAGACCGCAGTCGCTCATGGAACCCTGACGTAAACATGTACTCTTCGAAAGACCTGCAGACATGGAAGTTCGAAGGTAAGATTATTGAAAATGGTGTGACGCACAGCGATCTGGGACGTAGTCGCTTCATTGAGCGTCCCAAACTGATGTATTGCAAGAAGACAAAGCAGTTTGTGGTATGGTGTCATTGGGAGGGCAGCAACTACGGAGCCAGCGAAGCAGGTGTGTTCTATGCCGACAAGATTACGGGGCCTTACAAATTCCATGCAGGCGAGCGCCCGTTGGGTATCAAGAGCCGTGACTGTAACGTGTTTGTCGATGATGACGGCACAGCTTGGTTCATCTCTACCATTGAGGAGAATCAGCATTTAGGGTTCTTCCGTCTAGCAGACGACTATCTGAGTGCTGTAGAATGTACCCAGCTGTTCAAGCGTCAGGCACGCGAAGCCCCAGCCATCGTGAAGGTCGACGGTATCTACTACATGCTTTCCTCTGCATGTACAGGATGGAACCCCAATCAGTGTAAGCTTTCGTGGACAAGAAACCTGACAGAAGGATGGAGCCAATTGGAAAATATTGGCGACAATATCGCCTATGACACCCAGGCAGCATCTATTCTGACCATCAAAGGAACGAAAACGACCACCTACCTGTATGTAGGTGATCGTTGGATGGATCCTGATCTGCCTCGCTCCAAGACCATCATCTTCCCCATCACGTTCAAGGATGGCAAGTGCGATTTCACCTATCGTGAGCAGTTTGAAATCAACTTCAAGACAGGAGAGTGGCGAGAAGTGAAAAGTTAAGAATTAAGAGTTAAGAAACAGAGCCGTTAGTCATCATCTCCCGACACGTCAACCATACCCTTCACGTCGTTAAGGCTGAACTTACCTGAGAAGGCAATGATGCCCAACTCATGATCAGCTTCTGTAATCATGATGATTGCTGATTGCGTCTTACCCTCATGGTGATAGATACGCACTTTCTCACCATCATCGTCCACTTGCATCAACACTTCGTACTTCTCTTTCTTGATGATGTCAGCCACATCGGCTTTCATCTTGGAACTGGTTGTCTTATTCTCGGATGAGATGATTTGGATGCCAGACAGTTTTGGCATCACTTTTTTCATTTCCATGCCTGGAACAGACGGGGTAGTTGCCTTTTGTGCCATTCCTAACATCGCTTTCGAGATGTAGACGTAGGTCACATTCTTCATATCGGCATATTTCTCTAACGATTTGACTTGTGCGTTTGCTGCAAAAGTGCCGAGCAACATGATGAGTGCAAATATCAGCGTTCGTGAAATATTCTTTCTCATATTAATTATTAATTTTCGTTAGCTGTTTGTATAATATTTCTTCTGCCTGACGACCCTTCGCATTGGCTGCTTCATATTGAGCCATTCCTTTGTTGAGATTGGTTGCCAACAACTGTAATGCTTTCTGGGCTTCCAAGCTGGCAATCTCTGGGTCATCGTAGGTATCGATTGTTCCTTTGTTAGTAGAGGCAAGTGCAAAGTACAAACCAATTCCGCAAACTAGAATGAAAGAAGCTGCGAGAGCAAAGACCCCCCAACCCCCTTTAGGGGGAGTTTGGATGGCAACTGTGCGAGATGCAGCATCCCACTCGTCTATCTTGGCAGAGAGCCGCTCTTCCAGTCCCTCTGGGATAGGGATTCGCTCCAGTTCTTTTATATTCAGTTCGTTGATATTTAGTCTTTCCATAACTTGATGATTGTTTGCTTTGCTCTTGAAATGATTACTCTGATGTTTCCGTTCGAGAGGCCTGTATCGCGTTCTATCTCCTCGTAAGTCTTGTCCTCCACGATGTGGGCTTTCATGACCGCTCGTTGCTTGTCGGGCAATTTTTCTATCAACTCTTGCAGTTCCGCTCGATTGTCCAAGACCTCTTCCTCCGCCTCATAAGGCTCGTATGATTTATCTGGCTCGTAGGTCTCATGGACGATATTGGATTTCAGGCGTCGTTGGTCGCGATAGAGGTTGCGCATGAGGGTGATGAGATAAGCCTCGGTCTGTGCGTCGGGTGGCAGGTCGTCGCGTTTCTGCCATAACTTCAGGTACGTATCCTGAAGCAGGTCTTCCGCATCCTGCTGGTTGCCCGTCGTATGATAAGCTACCCGATAGAGCAGCCGATGAAAGGGCATGAACCGTTGCTTAAACTCCTGAGCCGTCATTCGCTACTTCTCTGTCCGTGAAAACTCAATAACCACTGCCTTGTCTGTATTAGGGAATTTCTCCTTCACTATACTTCCCACATACCAATCCTCGTGATTAAAACTGATATCATGAGCCTCCATGTATTCAGATGCTTCTGATGTTGAATGAAGATCTGGATATTCCTGACCGTTAATGACGATGAGGACATTTCCTTTCTTCACCTCTTCCAGCGCATCTTTCATATCCACATCCTCACTGTCACTATCTACCTTAATGCCGAAGCCTTCTTGCTCCATGAGGGTCTTCATCAGAAAATCCTTTTCAAGTTTTGAGTCAAGATGCATCAAAGCCACAGTGTCCCACATATCAATTCGCATCAGAATATCGCTGACCATATTGCCTTTCACTTTGCCGTAGCATTTCAGTTTGATTGTGGGATTCCACATATCAGACATCATTTGCTGAAAAACATTCGCGTCTTCGTCCGAACCTCCATTCTTGTTGGTCGTAAATAACAGCTCGTACCCTTTGAGTGCCTTGAGGTCCTTGTCGATTTGAGCCAACTGCTCTTCATCGCATTTTTCAATCTGTACCGTCTCGCTCATCTTGAAGTTCTTCTTCATCTGGGTACGTTCCTCTTCCGTCAATGCATAATCTGGAATCTCATCATAGGACTTCAGGGTCTCCTTGCTTGTATCCATGTACGTAGCATTTGGCAACTTCCTATACTTCTCTATCAGCTTGGCTGCAGTCTGTGCCTGCAAAGGCAAAAGACAAACTGTGAAAGCCAAAAGGCTAAAAATAATCTGTTTCATACTCATTCAATCTTTTAATTTTACATAACATTTGAAATCATTCCTTCACTCAACTTGCTCATATCGATAGTGCCTTTCAGGATAATAAATACCGTTTCATCATCATCGCTGTTTACAAGTATGGCTAAGACTTTCTTGCCGTTTTCTTCTGCTGTACAGATTTGCACACGCCCACCTTCATCACCACCTAAATTCAGCATAGAAGTAAACTCTTTACCTTTGAGGATCTTACGAGCACCTTTACTCAATTTCTTGCCCGCACTCTTTTCTTCTGTTGTCAGCACATATATCTCATCTAATTTTTTCAGGATATCACCTTTCTTACCCTCAGGAATAAGCGAAAAGTCTCCTAATTCGAGATCAAAATCATTGTCCATCGCTTGTTGCATGGCATTCTTGTCAAAATGCTGATACTGCACGCCTTTTATCTCTGACAATTTCTCCAGTTGTGCCTTTTGTGCAAATGCTGTTGCTGATAACATAAACAGCATAGCTACAATCATTACACCCTTCACTCCATTAAATACTTTGTTATACATCATTCTTTTGATTTTGTTTGTTAATAATCCGTTTGATTAGAAGTCCTTCTAATTGTACAAACGAGGTTTATTAGAGATTTGTTACAAATGATTCCGTTTTTTTTATTGAAATGGATTCATAGAAGCCCCAAAGGGGCGATATAGATTAGGATAGGGCAAAGCCCTATCTGTTAAAGGCGCTCTTCTCTCTATAGCCCCAAAGGGGCGACATAATATTAAACCTAATCCCACATATATTTCTCATCATAACCAATTCCATGCGCATCTAATAATTGCTTATACTCTTCCATAAAGGACTTTTTATAATGATGCGTTTCTTGGTTCTTGATGTAATCCACAACCTTTTGTACTTGCGACTGGCTTACACTGAAAGCTCCATATCCATCTTGCCAACAAAACTGATTCAATAGCCCATTGTGTTCGTTTATCCATTTTGCAGAATTACTTTTTATGAGTCGGACAATATCAGCCAATGAATTGGTGCGTGATAAGATAAAAAGCAAATGCACATGGTTAGAGGTACCACCAACAGATATGGCTTTGCAATTATTGCTATTAAGTATTTGAGCCATATATGCATGAACCTCCATTAGGTGGGCTTTAGGCAAGGTGTCCGTTCTGCCTTTTGTAGAAAACACAAGATGAATGTATAATTTGGATAAAGATTGGGGCATGATATAATAATATGTCGCCCCTTTGGGGCTGTAGTTGGAGGTTGTATTTCATGATAGGGTTAACACCCTATCCTTTATTATTTCGCACCTTTGGCGCTTCATATTATTCCGTTCCTTTGGGGCTACTTGCTTTGAATGCCATTGCATACAATTTCATCTGCTTCAACATGGCGAGAAGGCCATTAGAGCGGGTGGGCGATAGGTGTTCGGTGAGACCGATATCATTGATGAAATGAAGATCGGCTTCGAGAATTTCGTCAGGCGTATGGTCGGACAATACGCGAATTAATAAGGTGACGATGCCTTTGACGATGAGGGCATCACTCTCTGCTTGGAAGTGAATCTTACCATCAATATAGTCGGCTTGCAACCACACACGGCTCTGGCAACCGTCAATAAGGTTTTTCTCTGTCTTGTATTGTTCTGGTAACGTTTCCTGCTCGCCACCTATATCGATCAGTAGCTGATACTTGTCCATCCAGTCATCAAAACCGCTGAACTCTTCAATAATCTCTTGCTGTATTTCTTCTATTGTCATTTTTACAAATCTTCAATCTTTCAATTCTTCAGTTTTCTGTATAGATTACCTCCAGAACCGTCTGTCCGACAGCTTTGAGTGTTTGTTTGTTGATATTACCGACATTGTCGTTCACCGTGTGCCAGGTCTTGCAGAAGGAGTTTTCATTCGCATCACGAGCGATGATGTCAATACAAGGGATACCTGACATATTCACCTGTACATGGTCATCTGTGATACCTCCACCATTTGCATTTTTGAATAAGTCGCCATATCCCAATCGGATGGCTTTCGACCACACTTTGTCAACTACGCTGGGTGCGTATGCCATCGAGTAAGCTTCCTTCTCAAACACACAGTTGCTACCACCGATCATATCGAGCAAGATACCATATCGTGCCGTATAGCCATCTACGTGGTGCTTCCCTGCCCAGTATTGGGAACCCAGACACCAAGTATAGGAGTGGTCTTCACCATTATCGTCCCACTCTGGTGTACCGCAGTCTTCTGCATCGAAACAGATGAAGTCAACACCTACATTAGGTGCTTTCTGCTGAATCTGACGTGCCATCTCCAACATGGCTCCCACTCCGCTGGCTCCATCATTGGCTCCATCGATAGGGGTATGGTGGTTGTCTGCATTCGCATCGTGATCGGCCCAAGGACGTGAATCCCAATGTGAGCATACGATGATACGTACAGGATTGTCTAAACCGTATGAGGCAACGATATTGCGCATCTGCACCTTGGTTCCATCGTAGAGTGTACCCTCTGCATCCTGATTGACGACTGAGGCTCCAAACTCCTCGAACTTTTCTGCAATATAAGCTGCACAAAAGTCATGAGCCGCAGAGTTCATGACACGAGGTCCGAACGCACATTGCGCTGCTACATATAGGTATGCGCTGTCCACACAGAAGTCGGGCGACTGCTGTTCGTATGCTGTTTCCGGAGACTTGGTACCCCCTACGCACGAAGCAAATAGGATGGCACCTATAAAGTTTATAGTTGTGAGTTTAAAGTTTAAAGATAATTTATGCATTCTGATTCTGAATTAATTTCATCACTCTGAGGAAGTTTGCTCCCCAGATGAGTTCTATGTCGTGATCACTATAGCGCTGCTTGAGCAACTGGCGTGTGAAGTTGATTAACTCACTGGCTGATGCAACACCAGGTACTCCTCCATCACCGTCGAAGTCCGTTCCGATACCTACATGTTCTATGCCCATGATGTCGACCATGTGGTTGAGATGATTGACTGCATCGATGATGGTAGCTCCACCATCTTTCTTCAGGAAACCATCGTAGAAGGTTACCTGTGCCACTCCTCCACACTGAGCCAATCGACGTAGCTGGTCGTCCGTCAGGTCGCGTGGATGGTCACACAAGGCACGAGCCGATGAGTGACTGCACACGATGGGGGTGCTGCTGATATCGATGGCATCATAGAAACTCTTCTCGCTAGCATGAGAAAGGTCGACCATCATACCTACGCGATTCATCTCGTGGATGACCTTTTCGCCAAACTGACTGACTCCGCCATGCTCAGCATTCCCCTTGGCAGAGTCGCAGATGTCGTTATCCCCATTATGGCAGAGCGTCATATACACCACCCCACGTTTGCGGAAGCGTTCCACGTTGCTTATATCTTTTCCAATTGCGTATCCGTTCTCTATGCCCAGCATGATGGACTTACGTCCCTCGCGCTTGTTACGATAAAGGTCGTCTGGAGTATAAGCGATGGCAGACAAGTCGGGCGACTTCGCCACCATTGCTTCTATCTCATCCAGTATATGATTGGCCTTCTGGGTAGCAGCAGCTAATGCGGCATCGTTGCGCGCCTCCTGTTTGAGGTACGCCACCATGATGCTGGCATCAAGATGCCCTTCTGTCATCTTATGCAGGTCGACAAGTATCTTAGGGTCGCGGCTCTGAAAATTGATTCCCTGATCGAAGAACATAGGGGTGTCGCAATGGGAATCGAGCGAAAGGATTTGTGAGTGGAGCTGTTTGGCCTTGCGGAAGGATGCGGCCTCGGCTACCAACCACTCGAATAATGGCATCATGCATTCGTCTCCATTCAGGCAGAAGCACTCTGGATGCCATTGAACACCGATGATTGACTTGAACTCCGTTGATTCGATGGCCTCAATCACCCCGTCAGGACTCATGGCCGTCACCTTGAAACCTTGTGGCGCCTCACGTACTGCTTGATGATGGAACGAGTTGACTGCCAGCTCTGCTCCGAACATATTATATAATAAGGTGTCGGGCTCGATGCTGACGGTATGCGATGCTGTCCCACGATCCAGGTCCTGACTATGCTTGATATTCACTGTCGACAGCTGGGTGTTGATGTCCTGGTAGAGTGTCCCGCCCATTGCCGCTGCGATAATCTGAATGCCTTTGCAGATGCCCAGCATAGGTATCTGACGGTCGTAAGCCATACGTGCCAGCAGGAGCTCCTGCTGGTCACGTATAGGGGTTACGCTATGGAGTTCACGAACGGGCTGCTCTCCCAAGTAGAGTGGATTGATATCACCACCACCGCTGAAGATGATGGCATCAAGTCCATCCAACTGATCCGCGAGCAACGCAGTCTGTTCGTATGGAGGAATCACTACAGGTACACCACCTACCATCAACACCGAGCGGTAATACCCCTCTGCCAGTGTACAGGTTTGGTCGCGTAGGTTACCTGTAATTCCAATAATCGGCCGATTAGAACCAGACGGACTTACTGCATTCATGCCGTCATATATTCCTTTCCAATCAAAGCCTTCCGTTTTGTTCATTTCACTTTAGCATTTTTTTCGATTGTCCAGTCTTTACGCTGGAGGATAGCTGGCTTGTCGCCAACAAACATCTTGGATGCTTCCTTGTCACCCTTCAATTGCCAGTCGAGCCATGCGCGAGCTACGATAGCGAACTCGCCACCATTAGGCTGAGAGTATGTGCCACCATGACCTACTGGGAGGTTCACAGCGATAGCTGGCTGTTTCTCGATACGCTTGAAGTCATCCATACCGTTTGCGTAAGCGATGTCTGACTCACCACCAAGGATGTAGATGATTGGGCAATGGATGTCCTGCAACTTCTCCTTTGGCACGCTTGGCATACCGCCCATCATAGAGCCGCCACCTGAGTTGAGCAAACCGCTGTTGCAAATCATGATAGAAGTGACACGCTGATCAAAGCAGTTAACGAGTGCCTGTAAGCCACCGCAAGACATACCTGATACACAGATATGCTTGGTGTCGATTTTCTGATAGTAAGGACTGTTCTTGTCTGCATTCTGTGCGAAAGCCCAATCCATCGATTCTACCTGCTGTTCAGCACGTGACTGGCTTCCGCCACCCATGCCTCCCATACCACGAGGTGCACCCTCCTTTGGCATGGTACCGGTAGCAAGAACAATATATCCGTATGATGCAATTTCGTTCAAGAACTTCTCGTGTCCACGTGGTGAATTGGCACATCCGCCATTACCCCATACGAGGACAGGAAGAGGATTCTTTGCGTTAAACTTAGAAAGGTCCTTTGGTGCGAACACTGTGTGCTCTGCGAAACCTGCGACCTCAGTCATGATTGCTTTGTAAGGACCTGAACCGCCATCTTCAAGAACGGTACCATTAGATTGTGCAAAGATTGAGCCGGCCTTCAATGAGAAGACGAGCAATAGAGCAAAAAATAGCTTTGTTTTCATAAGTTTGTTGTTTTATAAGTTAATAATGAACGCTCATTTTGCGCAAAGATACAAAAAAGTTAAGAGTTAAGAGTTAAGAGTTAGGAGTTTTCTTCATTTTTACATTCTACATTCTACATTTTACATTATTTTTTCCTATCTTTGCATCATGAAACGAACATTTATTACATATCTTCTGATGATGGTCGGTACGGCTTTCGTCAGCTTGAACGCACAGAACGACCGGACCTTCAGTGTCTTGAAGAATCTGGACGTTTTTCACAACATCTACAGAAACCTCGATGCGTTCTATGTCGATACCCTCGATGCAGATAAGGTCATCAAGGTAGGTATCGATGCGATGCTCCATTCGCTCGACCCCTACACAGAATACTTTCCTGAAGAAGATCAGAGCGATCTGAAGATGATGACACAGGCGAAGTATGGTGGTATCGGTAGCCTTATCCGCATGATGAAGGACTCAACCGTCATCATCGCGGAACCTTACGAAGGTATGCCTGCTGCAACTGTCGGACTGCAGGCAGGTGACGTGCTGCTGAAGATTGACGACCACGACCTGAAAGGGATGGGCACACCGGAAGTGAGCGACTTGCTGAGAGGCGAACCAGGCACCACGTTCGTGCTGAAGTTCCAGCGTCCCAACGAGAGCAAACCGCGTGAGGTGAAAATCACCCGTCAGAGCATCAAACTGCCTGCTATACCTTATTATGGAATGGTGGGCAACAGCGGCTATATCAACCTCAGTCAGTTCACCAACGACTGCTACGGCTATGTGCGCAAAGCCGTCATCTCGTTGAAGGAACAAGGAGCACAAAACCTCATCTTCGACCTCAGAGGCAATCCTGGTGGTGCACTCGATCAGGCTGTACGCATCGTCAACCTCTTCGTACCCAAGGGACTGACCATCGTGGAAACACGAGGAAAGGTGGAAGGGGGCAACCAAACCTACAAGACGAACGACCAACCGCTCGACGAGGAGATTCCGATGGTGGTGTTGGTGAGCAACAGTTCCGCATCTGCCTCCGAGATTGTGGCAGGTAGCCTCCAGGATTTGGATCGTGCGGTTATCGTGGGCTCACGCACTTACGGCAAAGGACTCGTGCAATCGATACGCGAGTTGCCGTATAATGGCGACCTGAAACTGACGACTGCCAAGTACTACATCCCAAGTGGACGATGCATTCAGGAAATCGACTACAAGCAGCGACGCGAGAAGACCAACAACAGCAATACCACTCGTGATGAAGAGTTCAAGACACGCAACGGGCGAATCGTGAAGAGCGGTAAGGGTATCATGCCCGACATCGAAGTGAAGCACGACACGATGCAGAACATTGTCTATTATCTCGCCAACGATGATGTGCTCATCCAGTATGGCACAAAGTATTTCCAGACACATCCTGCACCCGCTTCCGTAGCAGAATTCAAGCTGACAGATGCTGACTTCGAGGACTTCAAGCAGATGGTGATCGATAGCGACTTCAAGTACGACCGCCTCAGTGAGAAACGTCTGGACGACCTGAAGAAAGTGGCTGAGTTCGAGGGATACTACGAAGATGCAAAGGCTGAGTTTGAGGCACTCGAAAAGAAACTGACACACAACCTGTCAAAAGAGATAGACCATCATGCCAAGGATATTCGCCAGCTGATTGCGCTCGAGATCATCAAACGCTATTTCTATGAGTCAGGTTCTGTGCAGGAAGCCCTCAAGGACGATTTGGATTTGCAGAAGGCGCAAGAGATTCTTGCCGATAAGGCTGCGTATAAGAAAATCCTTGCAGAATTTTAGATAATGCATAATGAAGAATGCATAATGCATAATTAATTGACTTTGAACTTGGAACTTTGAACTTGGAACTTTGAACCTTGAACTTTGGAACTTTGAACCCTCAATATGCGTAACAGTAAACTATACCGCCAGAACCGCTCATTCATGTGGCTGAACGTCGTTCTCGCCATCGTGGTGATAGCTATTGTAGCTGCCTTCATGTATTTCAGCGGCTACAACATTTTCTAAAAGTCTGAAAGAAACTGGAATCAGAACTTGAATTCCAATGCAAACCTGACACCGTTTTTCTTGATTTTGTCGCCGCCTGGTGCGGTAGGAAGATCAAGGTAGTTAAGTCTGCGGACGTATTGTACCTTCAGGATTTTGAAGATATTGCTGATTCCTACTGAGAACTCCATGTAAGGTGTATTGCCCATCACAAAAGAAGTTGGCTGTCCGTCGCGTGTTGGGAAGCGGAACAATACATCATCGTTGGGGTTCAAATATGGGTTGTTTTTATCTGACAGTTTTCCGTACAACATCTTGAAACCGAGACTCTCTCTCCACTTGAGTTTCTTCAGCAGAGGGATGCGGTTGAATACTTTTCCGTCGAGACTCCAGTTCAGGGTGAGCGTCACATAGCGGTCGTTTAGGAACTCCATATTACGGAGCAGGTTGAACGACCAGCGGTCGAACTGAATGAAGTACGACATGTTTGACGATGGAATGAAAAGCATCGGGAACGGCACTTTGTTCCACTGGATACCTCCTCTCAGATAAGCCTCAATATATCCGCAGGCACCTGGGAGCCAGAATTTCTTGAATATTGTCGCTTCGGTAGTGTTGTAGCGATATTGTCCTCCGAGGAATCCATCGAAGCCGATGGTATGCTCGAGGGTTGTTTCCAGAGCATCGCGATTGATTCTCAGACGTTGTTGCTTGGTCAGGATGAACTTCTCGCGTGGAGCATATCGCAGACCTATCTTGATGTCAGCCGTCTTCAAGTTGGGAAGGATAGCACCATCGCTGTTGCGCTGATAGACGAGTTTTCCTGCTGGTGTAAACTTGGCTTGGTCGAGTGCGACAGTCCATGTAAGGAAATTCTTCGTTTCGTATCTGAATGTCGTCGTGAAGTCGTTGACATACATCATCTGGTCCACCTTGCTGGTATTGAACGAACTAAAGACGTTGTTCTTTCCTGTTGCCGAAAATTTATCGACTGGCGACATGTCATCGTACATGTACGATACGGTCAATGAGCGATGAGGGAACTCGTGAACCATGTATTTCTTACGGTTGAACGAGTACTCCAATTCTGCTCTATATTTCGATTTCTTATCCTTCAATCCGTATGCATAGTAACCGCGGGCAAAGAGGTGGGGATTGAGATTTCCTGTGGTTTGTAGGCTCCCTTGGAAGCGCATTCCATCGATGTCGTTGTGCGATACGATAGCGTTCAACGGGATGAAGTCGAGTTTGTTAGGCTGAGGTGTCAACTCGATGGAGTTCTCTACGACTGCCGTGAGGAGATACTTCCAGAAACTACCCAGATCTTCGTTGATTTTATCTACTGAGCGACCTAAGTTGCTTTCTGTCTCAGACAGCTTGACAGGTCGTACTGCTGCCCAGTAAGTGGAGTCCTTGAATTCGGCATCGGGTTGTATATCCTTCACTTGTGTATAGCGGAATGCCTTCTTGTCAGTAATCGGCTCAAAGCTATAGTTGCTGTAGTGGGTGTAGCGTTGGCAAGCCATATTCAGCATGCCGTACAAGCCGCTCATTTCCACGATCATATTGTCGTTCTCAAGTACACGCTCACCTGTAGGTAAGGTCATGAAGTCCTGGATGACCAACAGGTTATCCACATAGTTCACGCCTCCTTTTTCTGGGATGTTCAGCACGGACCGCTTCACCTGATTCTCTGCATCGTCTGTGATAAACAGATGGCCAGAGAAGCCGAAGTCCTGCTTGTTGTTAGGTGTAAACACAACATCGATGCACCGTTCGCCGTTCACCTCAATCGTGTCTTGGATGTAATAATGATAGAACGCTATTGCCTCTGAGGTAGATATAGGGCTGATGAACGGATGCTGGAGCAACCGCACATTATCTTTATAGATGTCCACTTCCGTAAAGATGTCCTTTACCCACTCTGTCACCATATCACCCGAAGTCAACATGGCGTTGAATCCATCGCTACGTTTACCTGTGATGGTGGTCTTGGTTGCCTTGGGGCTTTTGCGATAATTCTCCATCGAAGTGGTCTCGTCCACCATGATAGGAATAATCAGCTTACCTGTCTCAGGACATACTTCAGCGAGCGAACTCTTCTCTACGTCGTTGTACGAGAACGTGTGTTTCTCATATTTGTCAAAATGATAGTAGTCTTTCTCTTTGATGTCACTCCTGTGTTTGTTGGCAATCACCTTCCTCATCAGATCCACAGCAGGGTTGTTCTTCCTGCTATAGCGCTTTTTCGTGCTCTTCACAACGACTTCACTGAGCAGGATTTCGTCTGAGTACAGCTTAATGGTACTGTGAATTACCTTTTGCGAAGCGTTGACTGTGACAATAACAGGCTTATATCCGAGGCTTGAAACCTCCAGCTTGTTGTGGTCGCTATAGATACCCACCTGAAAATTACCGTCAAGATCCGCTTGCTGTCCGATTGATGTTCCTACATATTTCACGATGGCAAAAGGCACAGGTTCACCCGTACCGGCATCAATCACCTTTCCATGAAACTGAGCATGTACTGGAATGGCGAACAATACGAACAGAATCGATAGTGTATATAATAAGGAGTGTTTCATATTAAAGTAACCACTCCCCTGCCCAAGAGTGGGGGCCAGGGAGTGGGTCAGGCTTCTTAATCCTTAATCAAGTCTTTTCCTGTCATCTCAGCTGGCTGAGGCAGGCCCATGATGTGCAGGATGGATGGAGCCACATCGGCTAACACACCATTCTCCACTTTCGCATTCTTGTTTTCTGTGACATAGATGAATGGCACAGGGTTGAGCGAGTGTGCTGTGTTGGGTGTGCCGTCGCTGTTGATTTCGTTGTCAGCATTACCGTGGTCGGCAATGATGATGGTCTCGTAGCCAACTGCCTTTGCGGTCTCGACAACTTCCTTCACACACTCATCAACAGCCTTCACTGCCTTCTCTACGGCCTCGTAGATACCTGTGTGGCCTACCATATCGCCATTAGCGAAGTTCACAACCACGAAGTCGTACTTGTCTTCCTTCAGTGCTGCCACAAGCTTGTCCTTCACCTCGTAAGCGCTCATCTCTGGCTTGAGGTCGTAGGTAGCTACCTTTGGTGATGCCACCAGGATGCGCTCCTCGCCTTCGTATGGGGTCTCACGTCCTCCGTTGAAGAAGAAGGTGACGTGTGCGTATTTCTCTGTCTCGGCTGTGTGCAGCTGCTTCAGACCTTTTGATGAGATGTATTCGCCCAGGGTGTTCTCTACGTTCTCCTTTGGGAAGAGGATGTGTACACCTGTGAATGATGCATCGTATGGAGTCATGCAGTAGTACTGCAGTTCAGGAATGGTGTTCATTCCCTGCTCAGGCATATCCTGCTGGGTGAGTACGATGGTCAATTCCTTTGCGCGGTCGTTGCGGTAGTTGTAGAAGATGATGACATCGCCTTCCTTGATGGTACCGTCGATGTTGGCGTTGTTTATAGGGAGGATGAACTCGTCTGTCACGTTTTCATCATAGCTCTCCTGCATGGCCTGTACCATATCGGTAGCCTGCTTGCCCTCGCCCTTGATGAGGAGGTCGTATGCAATCTTGATACGCTCCCAACGCTTGTCACGGTCCATTGCATAGAAGCGGCCGATGATGCTGGCGATTTCGCAACCAGTCTCCTTGCCCTTCGCTGTGAGCTGCTCTATGAAGCCCTTACCGCTCTTTGGGTCGGTATCACGTCCGTCCATGAAACAGTGGATGTAGGTGTTCTTGATGCCGTATGCCTTGCTGATGTCGCAGAGGGTGAATACGTGGTCGAGTGAGCTGTGTACACCTCCGTTTGAGGTCAGACCCATCAAGTGAACGCTCTTGCCTGTCTTCTGTGCATATTCGTATGCGCTTATGATTTCAGGGTTCTTCATGATGGAACCGTCCTTGCATGCACGGTTGATCTTCACGAGGTCCTGGTACACGATACGTCCAGCACCGATGTTGAGGTGTCCTACCTCTGAGTTTCCCATCTGGCCGTCAGGCAGACCAACGTTTTCGCCTGAAGCCTGTAACTGTGAATTTGGATAGGTAGCGTTCAGATAATCCATATATGGAGTCGGAGTGGAATAGATAACATCTCCCTTTGTCTTGTCGCCGATTCCCCATCCGTCGAGAATCATTAATAATGCTTTCTTTGACATATTCTTATTTACTATTTGACAATTTACGATTTACAATTTTGATTTAGTGGTGAGAGGTGAGTGGTGAGAGGTGAGAGAACACCATAGGATGTATACACCATCGAACTTTGACTTCGTCCAAAATGCTCTCGCTCGGCATAGTTCAAATACATTTGACTTTGCACTCGCTTAATCGCATTTTTATCTCTTACTTCTTACCTCTTACTTCAAAAAACTCTTAACTTTCAACTCTTTCAACTGACTATAAACTTTGAACTTTCAACTATCAACTTTATCCTCCCCTCCATAGAGGGAGGGGACGGGGGTGGGTCTTTTACTCCGCAATCAGCAGATAGTAGTTTTTCTTACCTTTCTGTACCAGCAGATACTTGTCGTCGATGAGGTCGGCTGTTGTCAGCACCTGGTCAAACTGGGTGAGCTTTTCCTTGTTGATGCTCACACCGCCACCCTGGGTCATCTTACGCATCTCACCCTTTGAAGGGAAGATGTCTGTCTTCTCAGCACAGAGGTCCACTGCCTTGATGCC
Organism: Bacteroidaceae bacterium; assembly: GCA_017616445.1. Taxonomy (GTDB): domain Bacteria; phylum Bacteroidota; class Bacteroidia; order Bacteroidales; family Bacteroidaceae; genus Colivivens. Next base: position 7,931 of record JAFZYE010000029.1, on the reverse strand, counting down.
TGCTGCCAACTCATCCTTCGAAATGTTGTAGTGAGGCACACCGTCGAACACATCGAGGAGGGTACGCTCGTCGAGCTTGAGGAGTGCATCCTTCGTAGCCTTACCGAACAGAATGTTCGATGCTTCTACGGCCATGTTGTAGTCCTCTTCTGAATGTACCATGATGGTCAGTTCCTTCGCCAGACGCTTCTGCAGCACACGCATACCTGGGTCTTGATCCTGCTCTGCGATGAGTGCGTCGATCTCTTCCTTCTCCAACGACGTGAAGATCTTGATATAACGCTTTGCATCTTCGTCGCTGGTGTTCATCCAGAACTGATAGAAGATATAAGGTGAGGTGTATTCGCGATTCAACCAGATGTTACCCTTCTCTGTCTTACCGAACTTCGTACCGTCAGCCTTCGTCACCAGCGGACAAGTGAGTGCGAAACACTCGTTGCCGTTGATACGGCGAATCAGCTCCGAACCCGTTGTGATGTTACCCCATTGGTCTGCACCACCCAACTGCAGCTTGCAGTTCTTGTGTTCGTTGAGGTAGAGGAAATCGTAGCCCTGGAGCAACTGGTAGGTGAACTCAGTGAATGAAAGTCCGTCGCGAGCTTCACCGTTCAGACGCTTCTGCACACTCTCCTTCGCCATCATGTAGTTCACTGTGATGTGCTTACCAATATCGCGTGCAAAATCGAGGAACGTGAAGTTCTTCATCCAGTCGTAGTTGTTCACCAATTCAGCCTTGTTGGGTGCATCGCTCTCGAAATCGAGGAACTTACTCAACTGAGCCTTGATGCATTCCACGTTGTGACGCAACGTAGCTTCATCCAACAGATTACGCTCCTGACTCTTACCAGAAGGGTCACCAATCATACCTGTAGCACCACCGATGAGTGCCAGCGGCTTATGTCCGCAACGCTGGAAATGACGCAACATCATCACACCACACAAGTGTCCGATGTGCAGCGAATCCGCAGTCGGGTCGATACCCAGATAAGCCGTCACCTGCTCCTTCTCGAGCAGTTCTTCAGTGCCTGGCATCATCTGGTGGATCATACCACGCCACTCAAGTTCTTTTACAAAATTCTTAGACATATTCTTATTTACTATTTGACAATTATCGATTTATCATTCTCATTGGGCTTATTAGGCTTATTAGCCTCATTGGCCCTATTTGTCTCAGGTCCTATTGGCTATTTCCTCACAATCCACTCCCGATACGACCCGACTTCGGAGTTTCCGAAATCATAGCCAAGGTAGCCGAGAATGATGTTTGAGACAAACTGATCGGGCAGCAACCAGAACATCAGCCGTGCCAGCATCTTGCGCCGCAGAATCTTTGCCGCCTTGCGCTCCAGACGTTTCAGGTCGGGCAATACGGCACGTGTATGGTCGACACATTTCTCGATGACCAGACCGCTGTTGGTGAAATGGCTATTCAGCGCCTCTAACGACTCTATCATCGCAGCAGCACCACCTTTTGAAATCAGGGCAATGACTGTCTGAACATGGTCGTCGAATGTCTCGTACTCATCCTTCAGGGCATAGTCGAAGACAATAACGGCACCTCCAGGTTTCAGCACACGACAGATCTCACGATAAATCTTCTCCTTATCGGCATTGTGCACGATGGTTTCGAACGCATACACCACATCTATCGAGTTGTCGTCAAACTGTGACAGGCTGCTATAGTCCTGCTGGTATGTCGTGATATTCTTTGGAACATCCTTTCGCTTCAGAGGCGACAGGTCAACCCCAATGAATTGTACGTCAGGAAAGCAATGAGCCAGATACAGCAGATTGGCACCCTGTCCGAATCCCAGCTCCATCACCTTTCCACCCGGCTTGATATACTTGGCAACCGTATCGGGCTGATAATAAGCATCCTCATCGGTAAAGCAGCCGTTCTGGGAAATCCGGAAGTGCAAGAAGCCGTCCTGTGAATGGAAATGCCTGTATGCCCATGCGTTGATGTTGTAGTAGGAGCGTATTTGTTCCAACGAGTTCTTCTCGCCCTTGATAATCTTATCGAGGTTCAGGAACTTCGCCATCTCATCGATTTTGGCGTGCAACAGATAGTAGCTGTATTTCTGATTCATAGTTCACTTACTTGTGTTTCAGCCTGCAAAGTTACAAAAAAGTTAGGATAAAATCGATTAAGTGAGCACAAAAAAGCTTGTTTTTATTGTCGAACGTGAGATTTTTATGCAATTAGGTGTTAGGAGTTAGTAGTTTTTTGGGCTCACAGGTAAAATCTGTGTTTAGTTTAAAGATAAAAAAGTCCTACGGAGAAAAAACAAAAATATTAAAAATACTTGCCTGTGATACATGCTCTATGAGCATCAGTCCGAACTCATCGTTCTCAGGACTGTCATAAGCAAGCTTAACAGCCCTTAGTCCGATACCTCCGAACAGCCTACGGCCTCGCATCACAGTCAAGATAAAAACAGTGCAAATCAAATCCAATAAATACATCTATCTTTGCACCGTAAATAATTGTGAATTTCGGAAACGTACTCTCGAATTTTATATAAAAATCGGGAATAAAACACACAGATTTAGAGGCCTTATGTACAAGAGAATATTTAATGTTGAAAGTAAATTGGATGAAGGAATGTGCCACAGGGACAGGTGAGTGACATACTCCACCATTAAACAACAGAAACGGACAGGGATTGCTCCTTGTCCGTTTTCTATAATACTCTGTCGCCCATTCAGGGCTGTGGGGTAGGGTGTGCTCATATAGATAGGGTTCACACCCTATCCTGAGATATGTCGCCTCGTTGAGGCTTTCGTTTGCCACAGGGGACAGGAGAGTGACATCTAACTGATGATGTAAGAAGTCTGATGGCTGAAGGAAGACGTAAAAATGTCTTTGTTGTTAGCGTACTAAACGTTTCACTTGTTTCATAAGTGCTGGGGACGGTGCTGGTGGCTCGTTCGTGGGAAGAAGATACCAGCGGACAGTCCATGTGAGTTGTTCGCCTGGCTGAAGGAGGGTGTAGGCTCCTTGGCTCTCGAGTTCGATGTAGGTCTTGCCTTGGTTGACATACACCTGCACCTCGGCTTCGCCTGGGGCTGCTTCGCCTGCCTTGAGGTCGGGGAACTGCTTCACGAGCAGCAGGCCGTCGGCACTATAGGCCAACCATCCACGTGCGTTGGCGTTGACCTTGCGGTTCTGTGGTGCTTCATCAGTTTTGTACCAAGCTCCTCCAGCTTCCTTCAGGTGAAGGAAAGTCATGAGGTCGGCTGGCCAGATGCTGTCGATGGGTGCATCGAAGAAGATAATGCCGTCGTTGTTGACCACACGAGTGATTTCCCATGGTGCCACACTACGCGGTTGGCTGCCTTCGTTCTTGATGGAATAGGTGACGACAAAGCTACCGTTCTTGCCAACAGAGAAGTCTTTCCCAACCCGCAATCCCAATCGTTGGGATATAATACTGCTAATTGTGAGCCGGTTGGCATCGCGTTGCTCGATGGTATAGGCTTGCTTGTCGAACTCCTGCACAGGAGGCCAGTTCCACTCGCGCTGCGGACTTGTCCAGAACGTGCTGCCAAACCACTCAGGACGTTGTAATTGTGAGATGATTTCTCGTTCGCCATGTTTGAGCGACAATACCTTTCCTCCTTGCTGGGTGTCGATGGTCATCGTGACATCGCCACTCTTCAGCACAACAGGATTGTCGTACTTGTCGAGTGCATCGAGCCAGCAAAGGAAGGCTACAAGCGAGGCGTTCCAGTTGATGGCAATCTCGTTGGAGGCATACGACTCCTCATCGTCGATATACGACTCGTCGGGCACGTTCGAAGGATAGACGGCGGTCTTCATGTCGCGCTTGTCCTGCTGACCTGGATTCGGACCTCCTACGAGCATTCCTGGGAAAGGAGCCTCAACGCCATCAGCCGAACTGATGCGATGATGAGGATGCATCGGACTACGGTCGCCAAAGCCTGTCACATAGCAGTACCCCGTTGCGTTACGTCCCAGCAGATAGTCGGCATTCTGCAATGCATATTTACGGTACTTCTTCGTTCCCTGTATCTTATCGGCATAGAGCAAAGCCATCGCCTGACAACAACAATGCTCAGCCAGACAGCCCCAGCCGAAATCGCGTGCGCTGTTGCCATAGGGGGACTGGAACGACGACTCGTCCACTCCCTGTATCGCGCGGTCGCAGTAAGCATTTAATAATTGAAGAATTGAAGAATTGAGAGATTGAAGTTGGGAATTGGACCTATTCCCCCATCCGGGGGTCAGGGGGCTTTGAGGCTTGGCTGCGAGCCACTCGAACACACCAAGAGCCGATACGTTGCCCCACGAAGGGGTGGTGAACTGCTGTGGCATGTATTGCTGGGCTTCATCCATATACTGCTGCTTGCCCGTCAGGCGATAGAGTGCAGATGCGGCCCAGAAAAATTCATCGCGAGTGTTGAAATCGCTATAGGTACCCGTGCTGACAGCGGGGTCACGAAGCTGGTTCTGGTTGTACATTGCACGAGGGTTCTGCTTTGCCCACTCGTACGCCCGCTCTGCCATCGTGGTTGCCTGGGCGGTAAAGCCTGGATAGTCGGTCTCGTATGCCCTGAATAGACGTGCTGCATCGGCCATCACAGCCGCAAAATCAAGTGTTGCTGTTGTGCTCTTCGCCACTACATAGCGCTGCTGCTTGCATTCCGTAGGCATGATGAATCCCTCGAAGTTAGGAGTTGTCAATTTATGATACACACCCCCGTCAGCAGGGTCTTGCATCGTAAGGAACCACTTGAGGTTGAACATCATCTCGTCGAGGATGTCGGGTGTATGGTTCGTGCTCTCAGGAATATCTGTCTTGAGTTGTGCGAAGTAGTCAGGCCATTGTTCATAAACGGCAAACATCAGTCCGATGCTAAAGGCGGAGTTCACCACATATTTATTATAGTCGCCTGCATCGTACCAACCATAAGGCGAACTGATGACCGTTCCTGCCGGACGCCCCTCGGATGCAGCAGAGGGATGCACCAGCACCTGCGTGTCGGGATGGCCTAATGGGCGGTTATACACTCCACCCATTGTGATGGGCACACCAGAGCGAATGAGGTAGAACAGACGTAGCGAAGCCTTTGCAATGTCGTGGTAGGGCTGCTCACTCACACGCAATGTGCATGTTTCCTTCCCCACACTCACTTGGTAGTTGCCTGTAGATGTCAAGTCGCCAAGATCCACCACATAACGCACTTTCTGCGACAGAGGCGACAGCGCCTCGCGTATGCTCTTCGGCTGGATGGTCTTACCCTTGGGCGTTTTCACCTTCAGGATGCCAGTAGGGTTCACACCCTCCACTACAATGACTTTCTCCTGTTGAGGATAGCAGCCCACCTGATTACGGCGTATCTGCACTCCCTCCTGTGCCTGAGCCACTACAGCAGCTCCTGTCAGCACCATCAAAAACAAAATTCTTTTTATCATCGTTTTATTCTTATTCTTAACTTAATAAGTTTTCATTTTTTCTGTTTTACTACCAGTTTATCTCCGCTTAGGTCGACCTCAAAGAAATGAGGGGTGCGAATGGTACGGCCACGACTGTCTTTCTGGTGAAAGTGGACAGACATCATCCATTGACCATCGAAACGTTGGAACAACATCGAATGTCCATAACCAGGAGGTGTGATTGGGTTGGGTTCCTGCACCCATGGTCCGTCGAGCGTTCCACTCTTACTATATGCCACACCTTGGGTGTAAACATCGAATACCCATGAGGTCCAAAGCATACCCAATCGGCCTGTAGCCGTGCGGAAGAGATAGGGGCCGTCGGTCACTTTGTTCCAGGTCACTTCTCCCTTATCGTTCCGCTCACGGCTCCAAGGTGAATCGCTGGCTCGGAAAAGTACTTTCGGTTCACCAACGGTACCGCTTAGGTCGGGCTTCAGTTCTATTCGCTCAATGGTGCCATTCCAATTCTGGAGCCACTCTCCACAGAATACCAGATAGGGTTTGCCATCGGTGTCGCGCCAAAAGGTCCCATCGAGGGTAGGGCGGTCTGCTGGTAGATAGGTAGCATCGCCGAACGCACGATATGGTCCCATAGGGTTGTCTGCACGAAGCACTTGAGAGGCTCGCCGCTCGATGACATTACCACGTACGGTATCAATCTTCACTGCTTGGTTGGTGAAGGTCGCAAAGTAGTAGTACCAGCCATCGCCCGTCTGGTGCAACTCGGCTGCCCATATCATCGGACGAGGCCCCATCCAAGAGTCGGCTTCGAATTCCGTAACACGGTACGAGCCTTCCCACAGGTTCAGATCGCGGCTGCGCCACATCATGCCACCTGTACCTGTCATGTAGTACATCCCTGTCTTCTTATCGGCCAGAACAGCTGGGTCGCTCAGACGAATAGAATCTGTCGGTATATCTTTACGTACCATAAAACCTCGCTGTGCCTGCACGCCAAGCAAGGAAATCGTAAAGAGGATGATTGATAGTGTAATTCTCATATCGTAATAGTTTTTATCCTAAGAAAAACAAACTCACCCCTATGACAGAGATGATAGCACCGAAGACAGCCCGCCATGTGATGCGTTCATGGAAAAGCCAATAAGAGGGCAACAGGATGATGATGGGTGTCATCGCCATAAGGGTGGAAGCTATGCCGGCCGCCGTGTATTGTACCGCCATGAGCGAGAACCCCACTCCGACGAAAGGACCAAAGATTGTGGTGGCTATGGCAACGATGAGACCTTTGCGATCGTGCAGAGCCTTGCCCAGCGGTTTGACCCCCTTACGCATGAACAACAATGCCGAAAAACCGATGATGCCTGCAATACAGCGGATAAAGTTGGCGTTGAAAGGGATAAGCCACTCAGGTGTACTTGCTACAGGTTCAAAATGGTTCATACCAATCTTACTGAGCACCAACCCCACACCCTGACAAACGGCTGCTCCTATAGCGAAAAGCACTCCAGAGAGCGGAAGGTTGAGCGACAAACGATGATGTTCGCCGCGCCCGAGGATAGATATGGCAATACCAGAGAGTGTTATCAACATTGCCAAGAGACTCACTAATGTCAACTCCTGCCCTAACGTCACCCATGCCATCAATGCAGCAGACAAGGGGGCGAGGGTCATGAATAGCTGTCCGAAGCGAGAACCGATGATAATATAACACTGAAAGAGACAGAAGTCACCAATGACATATCCCACCAATCCTGACAATAGCATCCAACCACAGGCTTCCGTAGAAACCCCAGCAGGCAGCGGACTTCCAGTAACCACGAGGAACAGCACAAGCGAGAACACCAATGCGAGCGACATACGCAACACATTGAGCGAGAGGTTGCCCAATCGTTTTGACCCAAACTCGCTGAGCAATGCGGTAGCCGTCCACGAGAATGCAACTCCAATCGATATGAGTTCGCCTATGAATGACATGGTCACTCAAACTTGATGCTTTTGATAAACTCCGCCAGTTTGGTTTCTGTAAGTACCTTCAATGAATCTTTCGCACCTTGTGTCTTAGCCTGTTCTGCATAGTAGGCACTCGAGTCTGTTCCGTTGATAAGTGCACGCCACTCTGGAACAAGTTCTGCAATACGTTCTTCGAATCCTGACTCGTTCTCGATCTGGGCAATGTCCTCAATCGATTGTGCGGCCTTTACTTTCTCTGCATACTCTCGGTAGATAGCTGCTTCTTTCTCGCCTACTGATGGTTCGTTGGATGTGCAAGCGGAAAGAGACATGATTGCAACTAATGGTATTAATTTCTTCATTTCGTTTTGTTTTGATTGTAAGTGCCGCAAAGGTATAAAATAATTCATAATTCATAATGCATAATGCATATTTATTTTCGTTTTTAGGGAAAAATCCTCTATAAATTATGCATTTTCCTAATGCTATCTTTAAAAAATGACGTACCTTTGCAGCGTCAAAGAAGTTAAGAATTAAGAATTAAGAATTAAGAGTT
>JAFZYE010000028.1 GCA_017616445.1 Bacteroidaceae bacterium | reverse complement strand
TATACATTATACATTATACATTTTTTTTGTACCTTTGCAGCCAAGACTTTGGAACTAATATAAAAAACTATGTCAGACGAATTGGAAATTAAAGAATTAGAGGAAGTCGTTGTCCGCTTTTCGGGCGACTCTGGCGACGGAATGCAACTCGCCGGAAATATCTTCTCCACAGTCTCAGCGACAGTAGGTAACAGCATCAGCACATTCCCAGATTATCCAGCTGATATACGCGCCCCGCAAGGCTCGTTGACTGGTGTGTCGGGATTCCAAGTACATATCGGTGCAGGACAAGTCTATACTCCAGGTGACCTGTGTGATGTACTTGTTGCAATGAACGCAGCTGCATTGAAGACACAGTATCGCTATGCGAAACCAGGAGCAGCCATCATCATCGACACAGACTCATTTGGTCCAAAAGATCTTGAGAAGGCAGCATTCAAGACAAATGATTATCTCGGCGAGATGGGAATCGACCCAGACCGTGTAATTGCCTGCCCTATCACCCAGATGGTGAAAGACTGTCTGGCAGATACGGGAATGGATGTGAAAGCAATGTACAAAAGCCGTAACATGTTTGCCCTTGGATTGGTTTGCTGGCTCTTCGATCGTGACCTAGACGTAGCATTCAACTACCTGAAAGAGAAATTTGCCAAGAAGGCAGGTGTTGCTGAGGCAAATATCAAGGTTATCAAGGCAGGTTACGACTATGGACACAACACCCATAGCTCAGTAGCAAATGTATATAGGATTGAGACCAAGAACAAGGTTGCTGGTCGATATATGGATATCACAGGAAACAAAGCGACAGCATACGGATTCATCGCTGCAGCGGAGAAAGCCGGACTGAAGCTCTATCTTGGTTCCTACCCTATCACTCCAGCTACTGACGTGCTGCATGAATTGTCAAAGCATAAATCTTTAGGTGTAACCACCGTACAATGTGAGGACGAGATTGCAGGATGTGCATCAGCACTTGGAGCATCGTTCGCAGGTGCACTTGGTGTCACCTCTACTTCAGGCCCTGGAATCTGTCTGAAGAGCGAAGCAATGAACCTTGCCGTCATCATGGAACTCCCATTGGTGGTACTCGATGTACAACGTGGTGGTCCTGCTACTGGTCTTCCAACCAAGTCAGAGCAGACAGATTTGCTCCAATGCTTATTCGGACGTAACGGAGAAAGCCCTATGCCTGTGATTGCAGCCATCAGTCCTACTGACTGTTTCGATGCAGCCTATCAGGCATCAAAGATGGCACTCGAGCACATGACTCCTGTCATCTTGATGACAGATGCATATATCGCTAACGGCTCTGGAGCGTTCAAACTGCCAGACCTCAGCAAGTATCCCGAAATCAAACCTCCATACGTTCCTGAGGAACTCAAAGGCAAGTGGGCACCATATCTTCGTAATGAAGACACCAAGGTTCGCTATTGGGCAGTTCCTGGACGAGAAGGATTCGAACACATCCTCGGAGGATTGGAAAAAGACAACCAGACAGGTGCAATTTCAACGAACCCAGAGAATCATGACCTGATGACTCGTCTGCGCAAGGAGAAGGTTGACAAAATCCAGGTTCCAGATCTTGAGGTCTTGGGCGACAAAGATGATGCCGACTTGCTGATTGTTGGCTTCGGAGGCACATACGGACATCTGCATGCTGCGATGGACGAGATGAGAGCAACAGGAAAGAAAGTTGCAATGGCTCAATTCAAATATATCAACCCGCTTCCTGCCAATACAGCAGAGGTACTCAAGAAGTACAAGAAAGTGGTTGTTGCAGAACAGAACATGGGTCAGTTGGCTTCATGGCTCCGCATGAAAGTTGACGGCTTCGTACCCTACCAATTCAATCAGGTCAAGGGCCAACCGTTCGTTGTGTCAGAGTTAGTCAAAGCATTCGAGGACATTTTAAAGAAGTAAACAGTTATGAGTTATACAGCACAAGACTATAAGAAAGGACAGCCACGTTGGTGTCCTGGATGTGGAGACCACTTCTTCTTGGCATCGCTCCACAAAGCAATGGCAGAGATTGGAGTAGATCCTTGGAATACTGCCGTTATCTCTGGTATCGGATGTTCGAGCCGTCTGCCTCACTATATGGCAACTTACGGAATGAACACCATTCATGGACGTGCAGCAGCTATCGCAACAGGATGTAAGGTCGCAAATCCAAACCTTGCAGTCTGGCAAGTAAGCGGCGATGGTGACGGGCTTGCAATCGGAGGAAACCATTTCATCCATGCAAACCGTCGCAACATCAACCTTAACATGATATTGCTGAACAACCGCATCTATGGATTGACCAAAGGACAGTATAGTCCTACCAGTCCTCGTGGTTTCGTCAGCAAATCGAGCCCTTACGGAACAGTGGAAGACCCATTCCGCCCAGCAGAACTCTGCTTCGGTGCACGCGGACACTTCTTCGCTCGTGCAGTTGCGACAGATGCCCCTGGTACCGTAGAGATTTTGAAAGCAGCTTACAACCATAAAGGTGCCAGTGTATGCGAGATACTCCAGAACTGTGTCATCTTCAACAATGGCACTCATGACAGTGTGTACACGAAAGAAGGACGTGCCAAGAACGCCATCTATGTTGAACATGGCAAACCGCTCATCTTTGGAGAAAATAATGAATTCGGATTGGTACAAGAAGGATTCGGACTGAAGATTGTTGAAATCGGCAAGGACGGCATCACAGAAAAGGACATCCTCGTTCACGATGCTCATTGTGAGGACAACACCTTACAGCTGAAGCTCGCCCTCATGGGTAATGGAGACGGATTCCCAATCGCACTTGGTGTCATTCGTGATGTAGAAGCGCCAACCTATGATGATAGCGTCACAGCTCAGATTGAAGAGGTGAAAGCAGCGAAGAAGTATCATAACTTTGCAGAACTACTCGAGACGAACGATATCTGGGAAGTGAAATAACATGTCATTAGACGAACTCTATATGCGAAGATGCATTCAACTTGCCAAGAATGGCAGGATGAATGCATCTCCTAATCCAATGGTAGGAGCAGTCATTGTAGCAAATGGCCGTATCATTGGAGAAGGGTATCATGTGCGATGTGGAGAAGGGCATGCGGAAGTGAACGCTTTTGCTTCCGTAAAGAAAGAGGACGAGCCGCTGCTTTCACAAGCAACCATATATGTCAGTCTAGAGCCATGTAGCCATTATGGGAAAACCCCGCCATGCGCCGACCTTATCATCAGAAAAGGTGTAAAAAGAGTTGTCGTCGGATGTATAGACCCTTTTGCAGAAGTACAAGGACGAGGAATCCAGAAGCTCAAGGATGCAGGTATTGAAGTTGTGGTTGGAGTTTGCAAAGAAAAATGCGAAGAACTGAATAAGGTTTTCTTCACATTTCATCGGCAAAAACGCCCCTTTATCACGTTGAAATGGGCAGAAAGTAAGGACGGATTCATCGCAAAAAATGATTCAGAGGGGAAGTCTCAGCCAACTCAGATTTCAACGGAACAGACCCGCATCCATTGTCATAAATTACGGGCAGAGCATCAAGCTATCCTCGTGGGAAAAACCACCCTTCAGACAGATAATCCATCGCTCACCACTCGCTATTGGACAGGAAGAAATCCTCTCCGAATCGTATTGACTCACGGCAACCCAGACAAAAGCCTGCGCATTTTCGACCATGAGGCGCCAACGATCGGTATGAGCGGAACCATCCCAGACATCATGCGAGAACTACACACCAAAGGCATTCAATCATTGTTGGTTGAAGGTGGAAAGGATGTCCTCCAACAGTTTATTGACCAGCAAATCTGGGACGAAGCGTACATCGAAAAAGGAGACATCTCAATTGGAGAAGGAATCAAAGCTCCTACGATTCCGTGCCTACCAAACATACGCCAATCAACTATCTATTTCTTCGATAGAAGAATTGTTAAAATGATACATTTTATCCAATAAGAATTACACTAAAAACCACGGAAAAAACACCCTCTTTTAGGCGTTTAGGCCTTAAAAGAACAAAAAAAACACCTAAAAAACATTAAAAGTCCGCTATATACTTCTTTATAGCAAAAAATGTTCGTATTTTTGCATGTTAAAATACATACACTGGTATAATGAGAAAGTATATTTCAATCATATCGTTTGTCGTAACATGCTTTGTTCTCGTCTGCGTTTGTTCATGCATCAAAGATGACGAAGTGGAGAATTCACCCACCTGCGTGATCACCTCTGTATCCGTAGATGATATCACCTCCTATCTTACAACAAAGGCATCAGACGGCACAGACAGCATGTATACTAGAACCATAAGCGGAAGAAATATCAAATTCAATATTGACCAAGTAAACGGAAGAATCTATTCTATCGACTCTTTGCCAAGTTGGACAAATCTGAAAAGAGTTGTTGCCTCTTTCAGTTATACTGGAACGTTGTATGCACGCTATAGAGTAGACTCGCTATATTATCCAGTTTCAAACGGGTCAGACTCATTAGACCTATCAACACCTTTGGACTTGTTAGTAGTAGCATCGGATGGTGTTTCATCCAAACACTATACAGCCGTCATTTACCGCTATACAGCGAATGCTGATTCAATGCTGTGGGCAGAACCCGCGTACTTTGACTTCCTACCCACATCTAGTCCAAAAGTAATCACAGCAAACAACCAAATTTATCTCTTTGCTGACTACGAAGGTAAACCAACCGTGAGTTATGGCGACGTTGACGGCTCCGTATGGCTCTTCTATCCCGAACTGACGACCACAGCCGCTCATCTCGACTGTCAGTCTGTACAGTACTTCAACGGTAAGTTTTACGCGCTCGACACTGATGGCACCATCTATGCATCAACTGACGGTGTGACATGGGATGCAGCCTCCACTCAGACAGTTCAGAAACTATTGGCAGCTGACCGCTTCTACCTCTATGCATTCGACGGTTCACAGATCATCGCTACTGCCGACCTCAACACATGGACAGCGAATGGAAGTCGTCACATCGATATGCTACCAGAGCAATTCATATCATCTGTTGCATACGATACACGCACCAACTCAAATCTACAGGTGAATGTAATGGCAGGAGTAACCAGTCAACAAACAGAAAATGCTGTGGTATGGTATAAGATCGCTGCGAAAGAACAAGCCAGCAATCAGCAATGGGATTACATTTCCGTGACCTCAGAGAATACGTATCCCCTGCCTGCCCTTGATAACCTCACAATCTTCCATTACAATGATGCGCTTTATGCATTAGGCGGCGACAACAAATCGTTTTATAAATCCGAGGATAATGGCATCACCTGGAAACAAGTGACAGAATACCAGTTCCCTCCCTCAACTTTGATAGCCAACAAACCCGTCAGCGTAGCCATCAGCGGCGAACACGTAATCATGATACAATCAAACAACGCAGGTTGCGTTACTATGTGGAAAGGAAAAATCAATAAACTGAAATGAAGTTACGCAAGCTCATCATAATGCTGATAGGTGTTCTCTGCCCCCTCTTGTTGCAAGCACAAGAACTCGAATACAGATACGAGTTCGGTGGCATGTTAGGCACCGGGTTCTATCTTGGTGACGCCAACTATTCTTCGTTATACAAGAACAATCACGTAGCAGGAGGTCTGTTGTTCCGCTACAATTTAAACCCGCGCATGGCGTTGAAGTTCGACCTCATGTATTCTGGCATCTCAGGAAATGCGCTTGAACTACAGAACAAATACCCAAACGTAACTGGACAAGAATGGAAATTCAGCAACTCAGTGATTGACTTAGGCTGTCAATACGAGCTTGGTTTTTGGGGATATGGTACAGGTCGCAGCTACAAGGGAACAAAGCGACTGGTTCCTTACATTCAGGTTGGAATGGGATTCACCTATGGCAATAAAAATGTGACAATGAATATCCCAGTCGGATTTGGCGTAAAATATAAATTGAAAGAACGACTTAATATAGGTTTGGATTGGAGTATGCACTTCAGCATGAGCGATAAGCTGGATGGAATCAGTGATCCCTACTCCATCAAAAGTGGATTTTTGAAAAATAAGGATTCATATTGCCTTACCAAAGTTTATCTCTCATTTGACTTAAGTCCTAAATATAGAGAATGTAATAACGATTAAAACAAAACGATATGTCAGTTCAGTTAGACCTCAATAGAATACCTCGCCATATCGCCATCATCATGGATGGAAATGGAAGATGGGCAAAGGCTCGTGGGATGGAACGCACCTTCGGTCATCAGCAAGGGGCACAACAGGTTCATGAAATCATGGAAGAGGCCGTAAACCTTGGTGTTGACTACCTCACTCTATATACGTTTTCTACAGAAAACTGGAATCGACCTATCGAAGAAGTCGCTACCCTCATGGCTTTGGTACTACAACATCTTGAAGTAGAATTATTCATGAAGAATAACGCACGTTTTAAGGTGATAGGAGATTTTGGCAGACTTCCCCAGATCGTTCAGGATGGTTTGACACACCTGACTGAAGTAACGAAAAACAATACCAAAACCTGCATGGTGCTAGCTTTGAGCTATTCATCAAAATGGGAACTTACCAAAGCCATGCAAGATATCGCCGCAGAGGTCGAGGCAGGTAAGATAAAAAGCACAGATATCACAGAGGAAACCATAGACCAACATCTAGAAACAAAAAATATGCCGGAACCAGAACTGATGATTCGAACTGGCGGCGAACTGCGTCTCAGCAACTTCCTGTTATGGCAATGCGCATATTCGGAGTTTTATTTCACAGATGTTTATTGGCCAGACTTCACCATTGACGAATTCCGGAAAGCCATTGCAGACTATCAGGGGCGTCAAAGACGCTATGGAAAAACTGGCGAACAAATAGTTGAAGAAACGAACAAATAGGATGATGAAATCATTGACATACATAAAAAGTTTATTATTGACGTGTCTTTGCCTATGCTTAGGCTCTGCAAATACAGTGACAGCACAGGACAAACCTACCATTATATATGGGCAATCCCATAGCTATCCAATTGGAGGTATTACTGTTGAAGTCACCAATGAAGGAGCGCAAAAATACGAAGACTACATACTTATCGGAATCTCTGGCCTAAATGTCGGAGAGACAATCACAGTACCAGGAGATGACATCACAGATGCAGTAAAACGCTATTGGAAACATGGATTGTTCTCCGATGTCAAAATAGAAGCATCTGAAATCCGCAACGACAGCATTTTCCTTAATATCGTTTTAGGTATCCGCCCAAGAGTTTCTGAAGTCAATATCTATGGCGTTAAGAAGAACGAACGTGAAGAACTTGAGGAGAAAATCGGTATCGTCAAGGGAAACCAGATTACTCCTAACATGGTAGATCGTGCCAAGATTGTCATTAAAAGATACTTTGAGGAGAAAGGATTCAAAAACGCAGAAGTTGAGATTGTTCAGAAGGACGATATAGCACACAACGACCAGCTAATTGTTGACATCAACATCGACAAAAACGAAAAAGTAAAGATCAATAAGATTTACATCACAGGTAATGAAAATATCCCACGTAAGAAATTCATGGGTGGCTTTTTCTCTGGAGGTTTGCTGAAGAAGACCAACGAGAAAGGATTCAAGAGTCTCCTTAAAGCTAAAAAATTCATCAATGAGAGGTATGAGGAAGACAAAGAACGTGTCATTGAAAAATATAACGAACTTGGCTATCGTGACGCTATTATTGAATCCGACAGTATTGTTGACTTAGGAAACAATCTCATCGACATCTATATCAACATTTACGAAGGTCAAAAATATTATTTACGCGATGTAAGTTGGGTAGGTAACACCATCTACAACTCCGACAGGATGTCAGAAGCGTTGTCGATGAAACGTGGTGATGTTTACAACATGAAGAAACTCGAAGACCGACTGAATCGTGACGACTCATCGATTGGCAACCAATACTATAATCATGGATACGTATTCAGCCGCATCGAGCCAAGAGAAGAGGAAATCGATGGTGACTCTATCGACCTTGTCATCTATGTGACAGAAGGAAAACAAGCTTCCATCAACAAAATCCAGATTTACGGAAACGACAAGGTCTATGAAGAAGTCGTTCGCCGTGAGTTAAAACTGAAACCTGGTGACCTGTTCACGATGGATGCATTCAAGACAACCGCACAGGAGATTGCTCAGATGGGACATTTTGATCCAGAGGCCCTCGATCCAAACAAATGGATTAAAGCAGACCAACAAAACGGAACTGTAGACCTCAGCATCGGATTGACTCCAAAACCAAGTGATCAGGTTGAGTTTTCATTGGGCTGGGGACAAACAGGTGTTATCGGTAAGTTAGGACTTAAGTTCTCCAACTTCTCGATGCAAAACCTCTTTGGAAAGAACAAAGCTCGAAGAGGTATCCTTCCTCAAGGTCATGGTCAATTGTTCGAGCTGAGTGGTTCAACCAACGGAAGCTATTATCAATCTTATAGTGTATCGTTCTCTGACCCTTGGTTCGGAGGGAAACGTCCAACGCGCCTATCTGTTTCTGCATTCTATTCACGCCAGACAGACGTAAATAGCAGTTACTATAACAGCAGTTACTACAACTCCTATTACTCCATGCTGTACGGCTATGGCAACTACAACAACACCTACTACAATAACTATACATCATATTATGACCCAGACAAATACATCCAACTCTTCGGACTCTCTGTCGGATGGGGAAAACGTCTGAATTGGCCAGATAACAATTTCTATCTGAACGCATCGTTGTCATATACACGATACATGTTGAAAGATTGGGAATACTTTATCATCACGAACGGTAACTGTAACAACATCAACCTGACACTCCAACTGATACGTTCATCAATCGGAGCAACCTTCTTCCCACGACATGGTTCAGAGATCTCGTTATCAGTTAGTGCCACCCCACCTTATTCTTTGTGGGAAAACACTGATTATAGCCAACTTGCCACATCAACAAGTGATGCAAATTACCAGCGCGACCTCCAAAAGAAATACCGTTGGATTGAATACCACAAGTGGAAATTCAACTCTAAACTCTATATACCATTAACAAGTGCCAAGAAGTGCTTTGTGCTGATGGCTCGTATGGATGCAGGTTTCCTTGGACACTATAACAAGAATAAACGTTCGCCATTTGAGACATTCTATGTAGGTGGTGATGGTATGTCGGGCTATTCAACAAGCTACTACTCAGAGACCATAGGCTTACGCGGTTATGAGAATGGTGCATTGACCCCAAGCGTAGGGTCTGAAGGATATGCCTACACACGTATGACGTTAGAGCTACGTTACCCATTGCTTTTGGAAGGCTCAACCAATATCTATGCACTTGCTTTCCTTGAAGGAGGAAACGCATGGAACAACATTCGTAAGTTCAACCCATTCGATATGAAACGATCTGCAGGAGTAGGTGTACGTCTCTTCCTCCCGATGGTCGGATTAATGGGAATTGACTATGCATACGGATTCGACAAAGCATTCGGTTCATCAAGTTACGGAGGCGGACATTTCCACTTCGTTCTTGGACAAGAGTTTTAATATAGTATCAAACTTAAAGAGTCAAGGATATGAAAAAACTATTATTCATCGCACTCTTAGCATTACCAATGAGTGTATTTGCGCAGAAATATGCGCTGGTTGACATGGAATATATTCTTAAGAATGTTCCTGCTTATGAACGTGCCAACGAACAGCTGAACCAAATCTCAAAAAAATGGGAAGGCGAAGTTGAAGCTGTGCTGAAAGAAGTGGAGACGATGTACAAGAAATACCAATCGGAATCAGTATTCCTCTCCGATGCACAGAAACAAAAGACAGAAGAGGCAATTATGGCAAAAGAGAAAGAGGCAAGCGACTTGAAGAAGAAGTATTTTGGAAGTGAAGGTGAACTCTTCAAGAAACGTCAAAGCTTGATGTCTCCTATACAAGACGAAATATACAATGCCGTAAGAGACATTAGCGATCAAAAAGGTTATCAGTTGGTTCTCGACCGTGCATCTGGCGGTAGTATTATATATGCTTCCCCTAAGATTGACATTAGTGATGAAGTACTGCAAAAACTTGGATATTCAAACTAAAAAATAGTAATCAATAAAATCATAAAAAAAATGAAGAAACTTATCATTTTAGCGCTTATTGCACTCCCCATGAGTGCTTTTGCACAGAAGTTTGCACACGTAAACACACCTGCAATCGTAAATGCAATGCCTGAATACACTGCAGCACAGGAAGAACTCCAGAAACTGTCAAAACAGTATCAGGAAGAATTGAAACGTATGCAGGATGAACTCCAAACTAAACTTGAAGACTATCAGAAGAATGGGGAATCATTACCTGAGACCATGAAGCAGCGCCGTATGCAGGAGTTACAGGATCTCGATACTCGCCTCACTCAGTATCACCAGACTGCCCAGAACGATGTTGCCAAGCAGGAAAATATGAAGTTGGCAGAAATCTCTGAGAAAGTAACAAAAGCAGTTAAAGAGGTTGGTATCGCAGGTGGATATGTTTACATCATGGACTCTGCTGGTGACATTCCATTCATCAATGAAGCACTCAGCACAGATGTGACTGACCAGGTAAAGGCAAAACTGGGTATCAAATAAACAAATCGTTTTTATGAACGAAATGGGGAGTAACCAATCGGCTATTCCCCATTTATCTTGTCGATGTAAAAGGATTACAATCTCTTGTATGCAGCGTAAATCGCATCTGCTGCTGCTTGCATCTCCTCAGCAGGGAAACTCTTTTTAGGATTGCTGAACAACATATCCTTTTCTGATTGCATTGGGATCAGATGGATATGGGCATGAGGAACTTCAAGACCAAGAACAGCCTCTCCGACTTTCACGCAAGGGAATACTTCCTTAATGGCAATTGCCACTTTCTTGGCAAACACCTGAAAACGAGCAATCTCATCGTCTTCCATATCAAAGATATAGTCAACTTCACGGCGTGGGATACATAAGGTGTGTCCCTTCACCATTGGATTGATGTCCAGAAAAGCATAGAACTCCTCGTTCTCTGCACACTTATAACTAGGAATCTCTCCGTTTGCTATACGAGCGAATATTGAAGCCATACAAACACTTTGTTTTGATTACACAGATATCTTGAGGATTTCCAATTCGATGACGCCCTGAGGAATTGTAATTGTTGCGACATCACCCACTTTCTTGCCAAGCAGACCCTGTGCGATTGGAGTAGCGACAGAAATCTTGCCCTCTCTGAGGTTTGCTTCACTCTCACTCACCAACGTATACGTCATGACCATTCCAGTCTTCACATTCTTCATTTCTACCTTAGAAAGAATCTGAACCACGTCTGTCTGCACTTTCGATGTATCGATAATCTTTGCGTCAGCAAGCATCGCCTTCATCTCTGCAATCTTGGTCTCAAGCTTACCTTGAGCTTCCTTTGCAGCATCATACTCCGCATTTTCTGAAAGGTCGCCTTTTTCACGAGCTTCCTGAATCTGACGTATCACTTCTGGACGTTCGACTTCCTCCAGTTGCTTGATTTCGGCTCTGATTTTATCATAGCCTTCTTGTGACATATAAGCCATATCTTTTAGTTTTTATTGTTATTCAATTTGGTATTTCAGTTTGTTTTGCACAGAAAATAATAAGAATTCCAACACGTAAGCATTGGAACCCTTTTTCCCTTATTGCGCCGCAAAGTTACAACTTTTATTTTGAATGGCAATGCTTTTTGGCGGTTTTGTTTCTTTTTTAGCATGAAAAGCAACCTAAAACGGCCATCTAACCACTCCACCTACTCAAAGACGTCTTGTAATACCTCGAGTGATTTCGGCTCGCGAAATCCAGAGAAATGCAACATATAGTACTCAACGATGACCTCAAGACAGCGATATCGCTGACGACGATTCATCCGGTAAAGATGCATATTTTCATAGTCCATATTTAATAAATAAGGTATCGTCCTTGCTTCCGCAGGCTGAAGATAATGCTGATGTTCGGGTTGTGCGGCTCTGTATTCACTGTTCATCAAGTCATAATACAACGTATTGATGCTTCGATACATTGAAGACACATCAGTATTTGGATATATTCCCACAAAGCGGGTCAGCCTCATCAAGAATACAATATGAAAATTAGCATAGCTTTCTTCTGCATAATCCAACCACTTCAGAGAATCCTCAATATATTGGTACAACACGCGGTTTTCGCCTTCTTCACGCAGAAGGCTACTCAAACATTCAGCTATGAATAATGCAATGGAAGCTTTTACCGGATTGAAATGAAGCGTACGAAATGTGTGATAGGGTTGGATGGCTTTGGCTGTCGGCAATCTCATCTGCCCATGTATGTTGCAATCGAACTCAACCAGACTCAACGGCATGATTATGGAGGGATTGACCCTTCCTGATTTTAGGTTAGATGATCGATGAGCTGTTCGTTTAGCATCAAATGACATACGTCCACGATGGTCTGTGAACATATCCACTACATATCCGTTTTCGCCATATTTGACGGTTCTGAGAACGATTCCTTTTAGTCTTTCCATCACATTTTTCCTTAATCGCTATCTTTCGCGGTTGCAAATGTATTAAAAAAATATGGAAAAAACGCAGTTTATGAAAAAAAAATGCAAAAAAATTTTGTCAGTCAAAATAATGTCCGTACCTTTGCATCCGCAAATCGCGAAAGCGGTTCTGCTTGACGTTAGTCAGAGGCTGGTCCCTTCGTCTATCGGTTAGGACGAGAGATTTTCATTCTCTAAAGAGCAGTTCGATTCTGCTAGGGACTACTTCGCGTAAATAAGAATTGAAGAACGGGCTTATTTTGAGCTCATGTAACAGTACAAATAATCAACTTAAATAATGGCAAATCACAAATCAACTATCAAGCGCATGCGCCAGTCTGAAACACGCAGACTGCACAACCGTTATTACGCAAAGACTATGCGTAATGCACTCCGCAAGCTTCGTGCTACAAAGGAGAAAGAGGCAGCTTTGGAACTCTATCCACAGCTTCAGAAGATGTTAGACAAACTCGCAAAGCAGAACATTATTCACTGGAAGAAGGCCGCAAACCTCAAGTCAGGTGCGATGCTTCACATCTCTAAGCTCTCTTAATCGCAGTAAACTTGGTTTACATGCCATTATAGAATAAATAAGGTGTCATCTCGACATCTTATTTTTTTGTCTGTATGCCTTGGTATTCAGCTATGCAACCAGTAAGAACTATTTCTTAACCAGCCGGAAACAGATTCCAAACGAGGGAGGAGAAAACACACATTTATTATATTCACACAATTTCTCTAGGGTTTGAAGGTCAAATCGCAACATAATACACCAAAGGTGTATTTCTTATGTTTTTTTTGAGCAGAATGTTTGCATAATTCAAGAAAAAATCGTAAATTTGTACCGTAAAATGTGATTTAAACGAATAATGGATGATTTGATTCAGGCAGGAGCTGATTACTCCGCAAGTAATATCCAAGTCTTGGAAGGCTTGGAGGCTGTGCGCAAGCGTCCTGCAATGTACATTGGAGATATTAGTGAAAAGGGACTTCATCACTTGGTGTATGAAGTGGTTGATAACTCTATTGACGAAGCACTTGCTGGTTTTTGTACCCACATTGAGGTAACAATTAACGAGGATAATTCCATAACCGTTCAAGACAACGGTCGTGGTATTCCTGTTGATATGCACGAGAAGGAGCATCGCTCTGCCCTCGAAGTCGTGATGACAGTGCTCCATGCCGGAGGTAAATTCGACAAAGGCTCATACAAGGTATCAGGCGGACTTCATGGTGTAGGTGTCAGCTGTGTAAACGCTCTTTCAACACGCATGATTTCGCAGGTGTTCCGCGATGGAAAGATCTATCAGCAAGAGTACGCATGCGGTAAGCCGCTTTACGACGTGAAGGAAATCGGCACTACTGACCTCAGAGGTACTCGTCAGCAGTTCTGGCCTGATGGAAGTATCTTCATCACTCGCACCTACCGCTACGAAATCTTGGCAAATCGTATGCGTGAGTTGGCATACCTCAATGCAGGTATCACCATCACCCTTCAGGATATGCGTCTCGACATGAACGCACAAGCTGGCTATGAAGGTATACGTAAGGATGTATTCTACTCTGAAGGTGGACTTCGCGACTTCGTGAAGTACATCGACTCCACACGCACACACCTCTTCAACGACATCATCTATCTCAACACAGAGAAAGGCGACACACCGATTGAGGCAGCCATCATGTACAACACCTCTTATTCTGAGAACATCCATTCTTACGTCAACAATATCAACACCATTGAAGGAGGTACCCATCTGCAGGGATTCCGTACCGCTTTGACCCGTGTGCTGAAGAAATATACGTCTGATGACCAGAAACTGATGGATCGTCTCAATAAGCAGAAGATTGAGATCAGCCCAGAGGACTTCCGCGAGGGACTTACTGCCGTCATCTCTGTGAAGGTAGCAGAACCTCAGTTCGAGGGACAGACCAAGACCAAGTTAGGAAACAACGAAGTCATGGGAGCAGTCAACTCAGCCGTAGGCGAGGCACTCACCAACTATCTTGAGGAGCATCCAAAAGAGGCTAAACTCATCATCGACAAGGTGGTATTGGCAGCAGAAGCACGTATCGCAGCTCGTACGGCACGCGAGAAGGTTCAGCGCAAGAACCCTATGTCAGGAGGTGGACTGCCAGGTAAGCTTGCCGACTGTTCAGACAAAGACCCAGCTAACTGCGAGATGTTCATCGTCGAGGGAGACTCCGCAGGTGGATCAGCCAAGCAGGGACGCGACCGTCACTTCCAGGCCATCCTACCTATTCGTGGTAAGATCTTCAACGTGGAACGCGTGAAGTGGCACCAGGCATTCGACCATGAGGAAGTCAACAACATCATCAACGCACTTGGTGTTCGCTTCGGAATTGACGAGACAGACAGCAAGGAAGCCAACTACGAGAAGTTGCGCTACTACAAGACCATCATCATGACCGATGCCGATGTCGATGGTTCTCATATCGACACCCTGCTGCTCACACTCTTCTTCCGCTACATGCCACAGCTCATCAAAGACGGACGTCTCTACATTGCTACACCACCACTTTACAAGTGTACCAAGGGCAAGATAAGCGAGTATTGCTACGACGAACAGGCACGTCTCCGCTTTATCGACCAATATGGTGATGGCAATCAAGACAGCATCAAGACTCAGCGCTACAAAGGTCTTGGTGAGATGAACCCAGAACAGCTGTGGGAGACCACCATGAACCCAGAGACCCGTCTGCTTAAGCAGGTCACCATCGAAGATGCCGCAGAAGCAGATTATATCTTCTCTATGTTGATGGGTGACGATGTGCCACCACGTCGTGAGTTCATCGAGCGCAATGCAACATACGCAAATATCGATGCGTAATCAGGCATAGAGTCAGGTTATCCTGACTGTTAAGAAAAGAAGAAACATTTCATTCAATTCTTACATATATTCTCGTGCCGACCAAAAAGAAGTGATTCTGACCGAGTCGGCACATCTTTCAAACAAAGGAAAAAGGTCAGTCGTGAGACTGGCCTTTTACGCTTTTATTCCAAATCTTGTTGCCACTTTTGTGTCACCTTGTACTTGTCGCTACTTTTGTGTCACCTTGTTCTTGCTTCTACTTTTCCCCTTCCTTCAAATAAGAAGGTGTGTGTTTGATATACTCATAGCCAAATCTGCAATGCAGACAATCCTTCGCATCACAATAACGGGTCGTCAACTGCAAGATTGCCTGCGATTCTGAGGCTGAACGGCATTCTATTCCTGCCTCGTTCCACATCGCAATAATGTGATTCCGCTCTGGTTTTGTTTGTTCCAGAAAACTGATTGCCCGCTGGCACATATTCTCATCTGCCTTGTACTTTCCGTATGCAAACAACAAAGGAACAACACTATTGATGACAATAAGGTCTTTCGTGGTCTTCGAAAGCGACTTCACCCCCTGTGCTGCCTCTATATCAGCAAACGAATAATGGTGTTGCCAATAGTCGCCCAATGTGATATCCAACAAATCATATAGGTCATCTATCGTACTCGCCTCAACCAAACGAGACAGGTTAAGACGATTGGTGTAATAGAGCATCGCAAGTTGCGCCATTCGCACATAAGGAAAACTCTGGGGACGCATCCGCATGAACTTCCACTGCGTAGGATCGATATGCTGCAAGTTGAACTTCTTACTTAAATAGTTGTATTCTGCCTTCAGCTTGTAGTAGTAATCCGACAAAGCAGGATGGTCTGACTGGAAGGAGTCATTCAAGAAGCCAGCCTGACCAAAGAAGATGGCCTCAATCTGAAACAAATCATCACGATGTTTGCTGATTGCACTCATAGGAATCGACAGCGCCCAACGTTCGAAGGCATCTCCATTCTTTCCAAAACCAAAGTTACGCGCGATCGTCACAAAAGCCGTCTGCTCCCAACTCAACCCACATTGTTTTCTTCGTTCAGCGATTTGCATCGTGCGTTGCTCGAGTCGTTCCACATACAAGGCAGAGAACCAGGAAGTGATGGTCAACCTTGACAACGAAACAAGAGAATTGCGGCAGCGAGGATAACGGTCTGACTTCATCAACGCATCGTAATTCTCCTGAACATAAACAGGAATCTCCAGTTTCAATTGTGGAATCAGCAACCCTTTTGATGTCTTAACCTCACAATCTGCTTCTGACACCACATGCAGGATGACATTATCGTAGGCGGCATCTGTGTCGTGGTGATGGCGATACCAATCACTCGAACGAAGATGTATCTCCACGTTTCCTGCCCACATCACACCACCAATCTTCAGCTGAGCACCCACGAAATCAGGTCCTGCATCTGAGTTATGCCGACCCACACTGACAACCTCAATGGGTTCTCCTTGTTCTGTATGTAGCTGAGCGAGTGGGAACATGCGATGTTGCCACGCGTAATGAAGCATATATTCCATAATTGGCAGTCTTTGCTGCAAAGATACGAAATAGTTAAGAATTAAGAGGTAAGAGTTAAGAAAAAATGAAGAAAAACCCTAAACGGTAAACTATAAACAGTAAACTTTTCGTATCTTTGCAAAAAATTTGACGTTTTATGAAAATTGCGTTAATCGGATATGGCAAGATGGGCAAGATGATTGAACAGATTGCCATCAGTCGTGGACACGAAATCGTAAGCATCATCGATATTGACAACCAGGACGATTTCGACACTCCACAGTTTCGCTCAGCAGATGTAGCCATCGAGTTTACAGCTCCACAAGTAGCCTACAACAACTACCTGAAGGCATGGGAGCAGAATGTAAAAGTCGTTTCAGGTAGTACTGGTTGGTTGAAAGAGCATGGTGACGATGTCCGTAAGGCATGCAGCGAGGGAGGAAAGACCCTGTTCTGGGCTTCTAACTTCAGCATTGGCGTAGCCATCTTTTCCGCAGTAAACCGCTATCTGGCCAAGTTGATGAACCAATTCCCACAGTATGATGTAGAGTTGGAGGAGACCCATCATGTCCACAAGCTCGACCACCCGTCAGGTACAGCTATCACACTGGCAGAAGAGATCGTGGAAGCACTCGATCGCAAGGAAGGATGGGCAGAAGAAACCACAGATCCCAAGCTCTTGCGTGTAGATGACATCCGTCGTGGAGAGGTGCCAGGAATCCATACCGTTCGCTATGATTCCGAAGCCGACCTCATCACCATCACCCACGATGCCCACAACCGCAAGGGATTTGCGTTAGGTGCAGTATTGGCAGCAGAATATACTGCAACGCATCAAGGACTGCTGACTACCAGCGATTTATTCCAGTTTTAAGGATTATTAACTGCGCATCCCGTAGTATTTTCATACGGGGCGTAGTCAAACGACTAAAAAACAATCATTATGGTAAAATTTAAGGGAACCAAACAGATAAAGGCAGAGAGAGCCAACGCAGAGAAAAACGAGAAAGCGGAGAAAAAGAAAAACTGGATCATGTTCATCATCGTCCTGGTGCTTTACCTTGCTTTCCTCTATTGGGTTGGCAGTTGGTGGGGCCTGCTGGTCGTACCTTTCATCTTCGATGTCTATATCTCCAAGAAAATCAAGTGGACATGGTGGAAAGACCTTGATAGTCCAATAGGTCGCACCTTGATGAGTTGGGTTGACGCATTGGTATTTGCCCTCGTGGCAGTCTATTTCGTCAATCAGTTCTTCTTCCAGAACTACCAGATTCCAAGTAGTTCGCTCGAGAAGTCACTCCTGACAGGCGACTATCTGCTGGTGAGCAAGCTGAGCTATGGTCCTCGTATTCCACAGACACCACTCACGATGCCGCTCACCCAGCACACACTGCCCATCATCAATGCCAAGTCGTACATCGAGTGGCCACATTGGGAGTATCGTCGTGTGAAAGGATTGGGCAAGGTTGAGTATGGCGACATCGTTGTGTTCAACTACCCTGCAGGCGATACGGTTGCCGTCAATTATCCAAACGACTTCTACGAGCTCTGCTATATGTATGGTGTCGAGGCCTACAAGAATCAAGGCTATAACCTGCCTGCGATGAACACCCTCAGCACAGAAGAGCAGATGAAGATGTTCGACGAGTTGTATCAGGTAGGAAAGCAACTGGTTGCACAGGAGAAGTTCAGATATGGCGAAATCACCAGCCGCCCTGTTGACAGGCGCGAGAACTACGTGAAACGTTGCGTAGGCCTGCCTGACCAGACTTTGGAAATCAAGGATAAGATTATCTACATCGACGGAAAACCTCAGAAGACCCCTACGGAGGCTCAGTTCAACTACTTTGTCTATGCGAAAGCAGAACTCAGCGATGAGATGCGCGATGAGTTGCAAATCAGCGACGAAGCCTACGCTCGCTGGCACGACCGTCCTGACCATCCGTTTGAGGAGCATCGCTTGGGTGTTCCGCTCACAGAGCACTCGAAGCAAGCACTCTTGAGCCATCCGGAACTCATCGACAGTATAGGTGAGATTATGGATATCAACTCAGGACACGTATATCCGCTCAACCACGACTATGGATGGACACGCGACAACTACGGACCTATCTGGATTCCTGCAAAGGGCAAGAAGATTACCCTCACGATGGATAACATCGCCATCTACGACCGTCCTATCCGCGTTTACGAGGGAAACACCCTGAAACTCGAGAATGGCAAGATATTCATCAACGGTCAGGAAACAGACGAGTACACCTTCAAGATGGACTACTACTGGATGATGGGCGACAATCGCCACAACTCAGCTGACAGCCGCTATTGGGGATTCGTTCCTGAGGACCACGTAGTAGGTAAGCCGCTCTTTATCTGGCTGTCTATCTGTCCTGACAGTAATCCTGCTTCCTCGAAGATACGTTGGAACCGTCTGTTCAAATGGGTGGACAACATTAAATAAGCTATCTGCTGCCATCAGCAACAAAAAAACGGAGTCAACTAAGTTGGCTCCGCTTTTTGTTTTTATCCTTTATGCTGCTCGCACCACTTGCGCCCATTCACGAATGCTTCGATCCATGGGGTCACATCGTCATGCTTGCGCTCCTCTGGGTAGTGGCCCATCTGCCAAGGGAAGATGGCACGTTCCAAGTGAGGCATCATCGCCAGATGGCGTCCGTCAGCTGTACAAATACCTGCGATATCGTAATCGCTACCGTTTGGATTTGCAGGATAGCCATGATAGTTGTACTTCGCAACCACGTTGTAGGCACTCTCTGGGTCAGGCAATGAGAAGCGGCCTTCTCCATGAGCCACCCACAATCCCAACTTGTTGTTGCTGAGCGAGCCAAAGAGTACAGACTCGTTCTGTGGGATGCTGAGGGTAAGGAATCCGCTCTCGAACTTATGGCTGATATTGTGCTGCATGCTACCCTTCACACCCAGCAAGCCCAGTTCCATCATCAGCTGACAGCCGTTACAGATACCCAGCGAGAGGGTGTCCTTGCGAGCGTAGAAGTTATCGAGTGCCTGCTTTGCCTTTGGATTGAAGAGGAAGGCTCCTGCCCATCCCTTCGCACTACCCAGCACGTCTGAGTTGGAGAATCCACCACAGAACACAATCATCTGAATCTCTTCGAGGGTTTCACGTCCGCTGACGAGGTCAGTCATCATCACATCCTTCACATCGAAGCCAGCGAGATAGAGGCAGTAAGCCATTTCGCGCTCACCATTCGTACCCTTTTCACGAATGATTGCAGCCTTTGGACGTGCTGCAGACGGTTCTGAGTCACGATCCGGACAGATGCCATACTGAGCAAACGTTCCTGTGAAGTCTGCATTGAACTTGTGCTCTACAGGTTGGTTCTTATAGTTGGCAAAGCGCTCGTCAGCCTGACCGTTCATGCTCTGCAGACGGTCCAGCTCGTGTGAGGTTGAATACCACACATCGCGCAACTCATCTATATTAAATAAGGTGTTGCCCTGTGCGCTCTTCATCTTGATGACACGCTCAGCAATTGGTTCGCCAATCTTGGCAAAGCCCACACCAGCGTCTGCCAGTATGCTTTCCACCTTCTCCGTATTTGCCTTTGCAACCTGAATCACAACAGCAGGATTCTCAGCAAACAGCTGCTTCACGAGGTCTTTTTCGCCCATTTCATCGAGATTTATCTGCAATCCGCCCTTCGTATTGGCGAAACACATCTCGAGCAGACAGGTAATCAGACCACCTGCGCTGATATCATGTCCAGCCAGCAGCAGCTCGTTGTTCACCAGCTCCTGCACAGCCATGAAGGCATCACGGAAATACTCTGGGTTCTGAACGGTTGGCACATCGCTGCCTACCTTTCCCTGAGTCTGCGCAAAGGCGCTACCACCTAATTTCAGTTCGTCGAACGAGAAGTCGATATGATAGAGCACAGAATCCACGTTCTGAACTACAGGCGAAACCACCTTGCGGATGTCGCTCACCTCACCACCGCTACTTACAATCACGGTTCCTGGGCTGATGACCTTTGTGCCGTCAGGATATTTCTGGGTCATCGAGAGTGAGTCCTTACCTGTTGGCACATTCACCTGAAGGGCACAGCAGAAGTCGCTCAAAGCCTTCACGCCAGCGAACAGACGCGCGTCCTCACCTTTCTGGCTGCGACAAGGCCACATCCAGTTGGCAGACAGGCTCACGCTGTCGAGACCTTCAGTCAATGGTGCCCACACGATGTTGGTCAATGACTCTGCCACAGAGAGAACACTTCCTGCGGCTGGGTCAGCCAGACCTGCCTGCGGAGCATGTCCGATAGCAGTAGCGATACCAGCCTTTCCACGATAGTCGAGGGCAACCACACCACAGTCGCTCAAAGGCAACTGCAACTCACCCTGACACTGCTGACGGGCAATCTTACCTGTCACAGAGCGGTCCACCTTATTGGTCAGCCAGTCTTTGCAAGCCACAGCCTCAAGGCGCAAGACTTTTTCTAGATACCCTAGAATATCTAGATTATCTAGTTTGTACTCAACGTTCGCATATTTATGCTCGACAGTCTCGTCGCGCATATAGGTCTTTGGTGAGTGGCCAAACATCTGCGCCACTTCGAGGTCGAACGGGCGTACACCATCACCCTGCTCGAAAGCAAAGTGAGCATCGCCTGTCGTCTCACCCACCACATACAATGGAGCACGTTCGCGTTCTGCAATCTTGCGGACATGATCGATGTGCTTCTCATCGATGAGGAGGCCCATACGCTCCTGCGACTCGTTGGCGATGATTTCCTTCGAGCTGAGGGTCGTGTCGCCAATCGGCAATTTGGTCATATCGATGGTACCACCACACTCCTCGACCAACTCACTGAGGCAGTTCACATGTCCTGCGCTACCATGATCGTGGATAGATACGATGGGGTTCACGTCTTCCTCGCAGAGGGCACGCACCAGGTTGTTGGCACGTTTCTGCATCTCAGGGTTGGCACGCTGAACGGCATTCAGCTCGATGCCGCTTGAGTAGCGACCTGTATCGACAGAGCTGACACTTCCGCCACCCAATCCGATGCGGTAGTTGTCACCACCTACGACCACAATCTTGTTGCCTTTCTGAGGTTCACCCTTCAGGCAGTCGCGCTTGGTGCCATAACCCACACCACCAGCCAGCATGATGACCTTGTCGTAGCCATACATCGGCTCCTCTCCCCCTAAAGGGGGCTGGGGGGTCTCTTGGTGCTCGAATGTCAGCACAGAACCACAGATGAGTGGCTGTCCGAACTTGTTACCAAAGTCGCTCGCACCATTCGAAGCCTTGATCAGTATCTGCTCAGGAGTCTGATAGAGCCAATGACGAGGATGCTCACCATTGCGGTAGCTGGTCATATAGACAGCTGTTCCTGCAATTGGCCACGAACCAGTTCCACCACCCATACGGTCGCGAATCTCACCACCCGTACCTGTAGCGGCACCGTTGAACGGCTCTACGGTTGTTGGGAAGTTATGCGTCTCAGCCTTCAGCGAGATGACTGACTCGATGTCTTTCGTCACGAAATAGTCGCTGGTGCTGTGGTCCTTGGGGGCGAACTGCTCCACGATAGGTCCCTGGGCAAATGCCACATTATCTTTATAGGCAGAGATAATCTTGTTAGGATTCTCCTGCGTTGTCTTCTTGATCATCTGGAACAGGCTGCTTTCCTGCTCCTTGCCGTCGATGATGAATGTGCCACCGAATATCTTGTGGCGGCAATGCTCTGAGTTGATCTGTGCAAAGCCAAACACCTCTGAGTCAGT
The DNA here is from genome assembly GCA_017616445.1 of Bacteroidaceae bacterium. Lineage (GTDB taxonomy): Bacteria > Bacteroidota > Bacteroidia > Bacteroidales > Bacteroidaceae > Colivivens. The sequence continues at coordinate 33,145 of JAFZYE010000028.1, read as the reverse complement.
CAGTTTACGACCCAACTGGCCCTCCACCTTGTGCAGGTATTCTATTTCCTCCGGACTCAGCGCCAAACCCTCCTGCTCGTTGTATTCCTCCAGGTTGTCGATGTGCTGGATGGGTGCAGGATTGATGTTGACGGTGAAGATGTCCTGATTCAACTCCTTGTATTTACGCTGCAACATAGGGTCGATGTCCGACTGTTCCGTAATGGGGAAGAACTCCTCGATACGCTCAATACCAGTCAATCCCATGTTCTGGGTTATCTCCACGGCGTTGGTACTCCAAGGAGTAATCATCTCACGGCGTGGACCTGCAAACTGTCCGCTGACGGTCAACTCGTCAAGCTTCTTAGCGCCACTGAAAAGCCACTGAAGGGCATCTGTCTCCTTCGAGCTGATCTCATGACCCATGCTCACGGCGATGATGCTGTTCTGCGGTGTACTGAAAAAGTAAATCATTGTTTCTTATTGATAAGTATTTTGAGTTTCGCATTTTTGCTCAACTATGGAAGTTATCGCGGTTTTACCGCTCGAAGTTATCGCCTTCGGCTAGGAGTTATCGCTTCGCTAGGAGTTATCGCCTTCGGCTGGACGATAGTCTGCAGATGTATACAGCCTTTGGTTCCGTCTAGCGAAGCGTTAACTTCTTGGCCATAGGCCATTAACTTCTAGGCCGTAGGCCGTTAACTTCGCTAACTCCTTTCAACTTGCAAAAGTTGAGTTAATTTTAATTCCCACTGCAAAGTTACAAAAAAATATCTGAACGGCAAAGGAGATGAGACGAAAAACGTAAGAATTGGGAACAAAAAAGAGGTTTGACTCCATCATCTTTGATGATGACTCTGATTTTTGCCAGAGAAATGTTTTGTCGACCTTGAAGAATCATGTTGTTTTCCCTAAAGGAAAATCTTGTTCGTGGGCGACGAACCTGTGTTCGTGGACTGCGAACCTGGGTTCGTGGGCCGCGAATCAGTGTTCGTGGGCCACGAACAGAAAAAATCACTAAGGAAAACAACAAAAAACACTCGAGGAAAAAACATTTTCTCCTCGAGCAAAATCTTTCCCCCTTGGGGGAATAAGAAGGGGGCTTTTAATATGACACTTGACACTTGATGCCTTGCGCCTCAACTTTCTGTGCTATGGCATCCAGTTCCTCATGCGTTGCTTTGCGCAACTGATGAGCAGGCGTTTCGCGATCGATGGTGTAGATCATCACCTCCTCTGGGCCTATCTGCTTGAGAGCCTCCAACCAAGGTTCTACGTACTCGTCGCCAAGGTTCGAGACATCCTTACCCTCGAACTCACCATTCAGGAACATCGTCTGGACGATGCAATGTCCTTTGAATTCAGCCATCTTCTCCACAAGCAGGTTCACATCATAAGTGCTGTTGACAGGACGATCCAACAAACGGATATATGCATTCGAAACCGTATCGAGTTTCAATATATTGTTATCTACCTTCAGCAACGCATCGAACACCTTTGGATGGAGAATCTGAGTGGCATTGCTCAGCACGCTCACCTTCGCCTCTGGGAAGAACTCATTGCGAAGTGCGATGACATCATCCACGATTTCAGGGAAGTGAGGATGCATCGTAGGCTCACCATTGCCTGCAAAGGTCAGCACATCGGGCTTAGGCCCTTCCTGCTGCATCTTCATCAGCTGGTTGCGCAACGCATCATATACCTGCTGACGCGAAGGCATGCGGTCGTGAGCCACGAAATCGTGGTTGAACCCACACTCGCAATAGATACAATCGAACGAACAGCACTTTCCGTCAGCGGGCAACAGATTGATACCCAGCGACACACCCAGCCTGCGGCTGTGAACAGGACCAAAGATAGGAGAAGAATATAAAACTGTCATCGTTTTATTTACGATTTAACCATTTACAATTTACAATTTATTTTCAATTTAGCCATTTGGCTATTTAACTATTCACTATCAACTCTTTCAACTGACTTTAAACTATCAACTATCAACTTTAAACTTTATTCCCCCTAAGGGGGGCAGGGGTCTTTTTGGCTGCAAATTTACACCTTATTTATAATATGAGCAAGTATTTTGGGGTATAAACAGCAACTTTTTCTTAAAAAATTTGGTCATATCAAATAAATTGTGTTCCTTTGCACGGATAAAAGACGAAGGTGTGGCATTCACCCTACTACTTTTTACAAAACCATAACAAAGAACAAAAACAATTGAGATAATTAAATTAAGTATTAACTAATTCATTAAAACCAAAAACGTATGAACAAAAAATTACTTTTGTTTTGTGTAACGATGCTTGCATCAGTTACAATGTTTGCGCAGAATTGGAGAATGCCAGAAGTAACTGACTATCAGTTCGCTGAGAACATGAAGACCTCTCTGCAAGCAAACGCTCCGTATTGGGAAGGTGATACTACCGTTTATTACCTTTACAACGTAGAGGCAGGCGGTTTCCTTTCCAACGCTACTTGTCCAACCCACGCACAATGGGCTACTCATGCTGCCCTTAAGATTGGGACTGGTAACAAGGTAATGATGGCTCAGTATCGTCTCGACCCAATCTTCACGGTTGACACTACTTATGTAGATGATCCGGACCAACAAGAACCTGTGATGAAACTCGACACAACGAAAATCGAGATTCCTGAATGGGACGGTGTGACTTACAAACTGCTCGACTATTACAATGGAGCATGGCGTGGTGTATTCCCAACATCAACTTACGCAATGTTCGTTGATAGAAACGGTCAGGCCGACTACATGTGGAACATCAAGTCTATGGGTAAAGGTGTATATCGCATCAGCGTATCTGACCTCAACCCAACTTGGAACTCACATGCAGCAGACAGCATCTTCGGCAACCCAGAGACCTACCTTGGTTTCAACAAGAACGACAACGACTACGATGCATCACTTGAGGACGCAGCTATCGTAATGCCTTTGACTCCTATGTTGAGTGTTACCAACAAGGCTTACAATCCAGGCGTAGATGAAGAAGAGCGAATGGAAGATGCTGATTTGTGCATCGACTGGATGTTCATGCCAGTATCAGAATTCGAGAAATACGAGTCACACCTGAAAGCATGGAACTACCTTGCAGACGGTTTGTTGGACGAGTACATTGCTGAGGTTGAAGACAACTACGGCAGCAAGTTCGATCTGTCAAAGCTGAAAGCTATCCAGAACTCTACTTCTCCTGTTCTCTACGAAGATATTGAAGCAGCCATTCTTGCAGTTAAGAAGGCTATTCTTGCATACCGCTTCGAACAGGCTTCAGATGACAATCCTGTTGATGCAACAGACCTGCTTGTCAACCCAGACTTCGAGGTTGGTAACATCAGTGGTTGGACGCTGAACTATGTACAAGGCTCTACTGTAACAAACCTTGGTTATCAGGGTGCTAATTATACGAATGGTGACGTTACAGTTAACAAGTTCATCGAGGCATGGGCAAACTCTAACTTCAACAAAGACGCAGGTGGCAAGCGTACACTGGGTGACGGTAGCGTTTATCAGCTCGTGAAGAACTTGCCAGCAGGTAAGTACACATTCGAGTGCGACGCTATCTCTTCACGTCAGGACGAATCGAACCAGGGTCTTGAGAAGGGTGCATACCTCTTTGCAAAGGCTGGCGAGAATATCTTCAAAGAAGCTATCCACACCAACAACAACGCTCCAGAGCACTTCGAGTTGATGTTCATCAACGCTACTGAGGCAGACCTTGAGTTTGGTTTCATGACTGAGAACACAACTGTAAACTGGATCTGTGCCGACAACTTCACTCTGAAGTACTACGGACCAGTTAAGGATGATCCATTCAAGGTTCTTCTCGACACAAAGATTGCTCAGTATGAGAAAGAGTATCCAGACGTAGAAAGCGTAATGGCAAACAATGACGTAAAGGATGCTTATAGCGCAGAACTCACTAATGCAAAGAACTGCACATCAGACTTCCAGAAGGAAGACTCAATCCTGACTGAGGCTTACAAGTTATTCGTACAGTCAGTTGCTGACTATGAAAAGATGGAGCAACTGATGGACGAAATCCAGCAAAAGGCAACAGCATTCCTCGATGGCGACTTCCCAAAGCTTGGTGAACAACTTGACGAATATGTCGAAATGACATTGCGTGATCAATACAACGAAGGTACAGCTACTGCTGAACTGATTGCATCAATCTCTCCAACAGTCAGCAAGATGATTGTTGAGTACATCACTGCACACGTTAAGCCAGGTGATGAGCTTACTCCATTGATTCTGAACCCAGACTTCAACGAAGGCTTTGACAGCTGGAGCTACACAGGTGCACGTCCTGCATTCGGTGGTAAGGGTGGCAACGGTCTCAACGACCTTGGTGACATTCAGAAGTTATCAAGTGGTAACGCAGAGGTATTCCACGCAGCATTCGATATGTTCCAGGTTGTACGTGACATGCCTAAGGGTTCATTCAAGCTGACTTGTCAGGCATTCGAGCGTAACGATGGTGGTTGGGAAAACCAGTGGCTCGAAGGTCCAAAGGTTGGTATCAGCGCAGTCCTCTATGCAAACGACTTCACTGAGAAGGTGAACCACATCATGGCAGGTGCACAGGAAAGCTTCGTTTACCGTGCAAACAGCTCAGACGGTTACCCATCAGATACTCACTCTACAACACTTGAGGCATACGTACCAAACTCAATGGATGGTGCTAACTTCTACTTCAACATCAGCGAAGACATGTATCTTGTAGAGTTGAACTTCACATTGGCAGAAGCTGGCGACAGCATCCGCATCGGATTGAAGAACACAGCAACTAACAGCTGGGTAATCTACGACAACTTCCGTCTCTTCTACAACGGTTCTGACGCAAGCGCTTACAAGGAAGCTATTGAAACTCTCAAGACCAAACTTGCTGACGTATTTGAGAACGGCGTTGGTGGTAAGGACGCTGAGCAGAAGGTTAAAGACGCAGTCACAGCTCTCGATGCCGCTGTTGCAAGCAACGATGGCGACAAGTGTCTCGAAGCAATCAATATTGGTACTGCAGCTTTGGAATACGCAGAGAAGTCAATTGAAGACTATGCAGCTCTTGAAACCGCTTGGGGTGAATTGAGCGACGACATCATCAACTATGGTGAAACTGCAGCTCCAGCTATTCTGGCTAAGGCAAATGCTGTATTCGACGCAGCTCAGAGCGCTCTTGAGAAGATGGACAAGACCAACGAAGAGGTTGAAGCTCTCATTGATCAGGCTAACTACTACAAGTCAGCATTGAAGATTCCAGATACAACTGGTGCATCTGTTGACAACCCAATCGACCTCACTGAGGTAATCGTGAACGGTTCATTCGATGTTCAGGAAGACTTCACAGGCTGGCATGGTACAGGCTGGGGCGCTGGTGGTACTAAGTCAACCAACGCAGAGCGCTACTCAATGGGCTTCGATACTTATCAGGATCTCGCTGGTCTGCCAGCAGGTCACTATGTATTGTATGTTCAGGCATTCTATCGTCACGGTAACTCTGGCGCAGACTATTCTAAGTACAGTGGAGCTGCTGTAAGTGACAAGGAAGCTTACCTCTATGCAAAATCAAGCGTAGAGACAATTGAATTGCCAGCTGCTTACTGTAGCGAAGGTCGCGTACTCAAAGGTACAGAATGGGTTGGTTCAGTTGGTACTGCTGATTCTGGTGAGGGCTATATCATGCCTAACACCATGCAGGCTATGCAGCTCTGGTGTAACCAAGTAGCTGAGGAACCAAGTGCACTCGACAAGTACACAAATGGTGCTCTCTACTACAACCACCTCCTCCAGGTTCAGGTTGGCGAAGATGGTAAGCTCCGCATTGGTGCAAAGAAAGATGGTAACATTGATGCTGACTGGTTCATCTGCGATAACTTCCGTCTCTACTACCTCGGAACAGAAAGTGCAGACCCAGCTATCGACAGCAGCATCTCTGACATCATGAACACAGTTAAGGCAGCTAAGGGCATCTTCAACCTTGCTGGTCAGAAGCTCGCAGCTCCTATGAAGGGCCTCAACATCATCGATGGCAAGAAGTACTTCGTGAAGTAATAGACCCCCTCTAACTCCCCCTCAGTCTTCCCCCTCGGGGGACTGAGGGGGGACAAAGCGAATTATTCCCCCTTCGCGCTCCCCCAAAGGGGGAGAGAAGGAGAACAAATAATGCAAAGGTGCTCGGACAACAGTTCGAGCACCTTGTTTTTAAAATTTTAAAAAAAACTTCGTCGAATTAAAATCTCCTTCGTCGATTCTGTGTCTGCTGCTGATTCTGTATGATTGTAAGCATTTGCTTCCATCATCCATTTTCAGCAACATCCACCCAGCATTACATGCTTTTTCAATTCTTGAAGAGAAAAAAAGACAAAAGTTTTCCAAAAGGCTGTCTTTGCTTTTGAATCTTTTTCTCTTAATCAAGGAGAAAAGCCGGAACGGATGCAGAAGAGGGTGTAAGGATGAGATGGGAGCTTGCTCACAATCTCAGATTTACATACTCTTATGCAGTAGCTCCATAGAGCTACATCCTTGACTAAGCTTTTTTATTCATAAATTATATCTTTCATCACATTTTCTCAAAAAATTGTAAATTATCAGTTATGAATTCTGAATTATTTCGTAACTTTGCACACATAATAATAAATAAGGTGTAATGAATACAGACTTTGACATACACGAGGAACAATACGTAGCAGGAGGTAAGGAGAAAGACTTCGAGAACGCCTTGCGCCCACTCCACTTCCAGGACTTCAGCGGTCAGACGAAGATCGTGGAGAACCTGAAGATCTTCGTGGAGGCAGCGAAGTATCGTGGCGAGCCGCTCGACCACACATTGCTGCATGGTCCTCCAGGATTGGGAAAGACCACCCTGTCGCAAATCATCGCTAACGAACTGGGAGTAGGCTTCAAGATCACATCAGGCCCAGTGCTCGACAAACCTGGCGACCTCGCCGGCATCCTCACCTCGCTCGAAGAGAACGATGTGCTGTTTATCGATGAGATCCATCGTCTCAGCCCTATCGTCGAGGAATACCTGTATTCAGCAATGGAGGACTACCGTATCGACATCATGATTGACAAAGGTCCTTCTGCCCGCAGCATCCAGATAGACCTGAGCCCCTTCACGCTGGTAGGTGCAACCACCCGTAGCGGATTGCTCACAGCACCCCTCCGTGCCCGTTTCGGCATCAACCTCCACTTGGAGTACTACGATGCTGACGTGCTGGCCAAGATCATCATCCGATCTGCACGCCTGCTCAACATCCCTATCAACGAAGAGTCAGCCTACGAGATAGCAAGCCGCAGTCGTGGTACGCCTCGTATCGCGAATGCCCTCCTGCGTCGTGTACGCGATTTCGCACAGGTGAAGGGTAACGGTAGCATCGACACCAAGATTGCGAAGGTGGCACTCGAGGCGCTCAATATCGACAAGTACGGTCTCGATGAGATTGACAACAAGATCCTCACCACCATCATCGACAAGTTCAAGGGTGGTCCTGTGGGTATCAACACCATCGCCACAGCGGTAGGCGAAGAGGCTGGAACAGTGGAGGAGGTGTACGAACCGTTCCTCATCAAGGAGGGCTTCCTCAGGCGTACCCCACGAGGACGCGAAGTCACAGAACTGGCCTACAAGCATCTTGGTCGCAACATCTATGAGTCGAACAATGGTGGAATGAATAATTTGTTTGATTAATATGATAAAAAAACTTTTGCTCAGGTTGAGACTTTGTCTCTGATGTAGTGTCTGCGTACTTTTCCTTGTGAGCAAGCTCACAGATAAAAGCCCCCAGTCACACCATCAATCCTTACAGGATAAACCTGAACAAAAGAGAAAAACAAAAAGTGCAAGCGACAAAAAACAAAAAGATATGCTGTTACCTAAGAAAGAGTTGTCAGCAGAACAACGGAAATGGATGGTAGAATATGTTTATGACATTGTGGGGTTCGCACATGATGTGTGTAGACAACTGCCATGCGGACTGCCTGAATACATTTATCAGGAAGCGTTTTTCACAACCCTTTCAAATCACCATATAACAGCACATAAAGAATGGATGTTTCATCCGCTATTTAACGGTCAACCTCTTCAGTCATACTTGAAGATGGATTTCATGATAGAAAGAGAACAAGGCAATATAATCATAGAAACAAAAGCAATCGAGGAATTAACAAATAGAGAAAGAGCACAGTTGTTTGGATATATGGCAGGGACAAGCTTCCCATTCGGACTACTGATCAACTTTGCGACTTATCCGAAGCCACAAATAGAGCGATACTTTTTTGACAAAAAGGATATGACATTAACTGCTTTCTGAGGATGAGTTTTTTTCTCTTTTTGAAGTGTTAAGCCATTAGGCTTGTTGGAAGGCTAAGCAGAATTGTAGGAAAGCTTGCTTAACTACAAGAATGATGAGACTTGCAACAAATAGTGCGAAGCACTAAACACTTCGAAAAGCTTTTTTATTAATTATAAAGTATAATGGCAAGTATAAAAGGATTGGTCAAGGACACAGCAGTGTATGGGATGAGTAGCATCATCGGTAGGTTTCTGAACTACCTGATGGTGCCTCTTTACACCTATACGCTGAAGTCGTGCTCCGACTACGGCATCTACAACGACATCTATGCCCAGACGGCACTCCTGCTGGTGCTGCTTACATTCGGTATGGAGACCACCTTCTTCCGCTTCATGAACAAGGAAGAAGGCGACAAGATGCGAGTGTACAGCACAGCCCTCATCATGGTTGGGAGCGTTTGCCTCACCTTCGCTGTGCTCGTCCTGGCTTTCATCAATCCGATTGCCTCCCTACTCGACTACCCCAACCACAAATGGTATGTAGGCATCATGTTCTTGACAGTAGCGCAAGATGCCTTTCAGTCAATCCCCTTCGCTTACCTGCGATTCAAGCATCGTCCCTATAAGTTTGCAGGGCTGAAGCTGCTGTTCATCGTCATGAGCGTAGGGCTGAACCTCGTAGCCTATTGGCTGATGCCCAAGATTGACCCATCGTGGGAAATCCATATTGGTTATGCCTTCGCTATCAACCTCACCTGTACCACCATCATCTCATTCTGCCTCATTGGCGAGCTTGTGGGCTTCAAGTGGCGATTCGACACCCAGAAATGCAAAGAGATGCTGAGCTACTCGTGGCCACTTCTGGTGCTGGGTGTAGCAGGTATCCTAAACCAAGTAGCAGGACAGGTGATGCTGCCACGTATCCTCGACCCAGAAGAGGGACGTCGCCAACTGGGCATCTATGGTGCCTGCATCAAGATAGCGATGATTATGGCACTCATCACCCAGGCATTCCGCTTTGCCTACGAACCGATTGTGTTTGGTTCAGCAAAGGACAAGAACAGCAAGGAACTGTATGCCCAGGCAATGAAGTATTTCATCATGTTCACCCTGCTTGCCTTCCTCTGCGTGATGGCCTACATCGATGTGTTCCAATTCATCATCGAAGAGAAGTATCGTGAAGGACTGGCCATCATCCCAATCGTGATGGTAGCAGAAATCATGATGGGCATCCACTTCAACCTGTCGTTCTGGTACAAGCTCATCGACAAGACCATCTGGGGAGCCATCTTCTCCATCACAGGCTGTGCTGTGCTGCTGCTGGTGAACTTCTTCTTCATCCCTCGCTACGGCTATATGGCTTGTGCCTGGGCTGGTTGCGCAGGTTACGGCACAGTGATGCTGTTCTCCTATTTCGTAGGACAACAGAAGAACCCTATCAACTACGACCTGAAGAGCATCTTCTTGTATGTGCTTATCACAGCTGTGCTGTTCGCAGGAATGCAATACATCGCCACAGCAATCAGCTCCGACATCCTGAGGATGTGTATCAACACAGTACTCGTCCTCCTGTTCGTAGCCCCCATCTACTATTTCGAGATCAGGCCCCATCTGGCCCACAAGGGCCACAAGGCCCCATAACCCCCATAAGGCCCATTAGCCCAATTAGCCCAATAAAAAAACAATCATATGAAAAAACTTTTATTTGCAGTATTCTGTCTGATGGCCCTAAGCGCCAAAGCAGACGAAGGTATGTGGATGCTGGGTAACATGTCAGAGAAAACCCAGAAACTCCTGAAAGAAATGGGATTGGAACTGACTCCAGACCAGATTTACAATCCGAACGGTCCATCGCTGAACAACGCCATCGTGATGTTTGGCGGCTTCTGCTCTGGTGTGGTGGTCAGCAACGAAGGATTGGTGTTCACCAACCACCATTGCGGCTTCGATGCCATCCAGGACCACTCAACCGTGAAGAACGACTACCTGAAGAACGGTTTCTTCGCTAAGAAGCTGAAGGACGAGCTGCCCAATCCTGAACTGTACGTAGCCTTCCATCTCAGCACAGTGGATGTGACAGACAAGATGCTCGGAGGGGTGAAACCAGGAATGGACGAGATGCAAAAAGCAGCTTATATGGACAGCGTAGCAACAAGTCTGGAAGAGGCTGTACTCGACACCATCAACTGCATCTATGGTGAAATCACACCTTATTATAAAGGTAGTAAGTACTTTCTGTCTGTCTATCAGCGTTTCGATGACGTGCGACTGGTGTTCGCCCCACCTCAGAGTCTTGGTAAGTTCGGAGGCGACACAGACAACTGGATGTGGCCACGTCAGACTTGCGACTTCAGTGTGTTCCGCATCTATGCCAACAAGGACAACAAACCTGCTGAGTACAGCAAGGACAATGTGCCTTACCACCCTGTGAGCTATGCCCATGTATCTACGCAAGGCTATCAGCCAGGTTCCTTCTGCATGACATTCGGCTATCCAGGCAGTACGGACCGCTACCTCAGCAGCTATGGCATCGAGAACACCATGAGAACATCAAACGACCTGCGCTATCAGGTTCGTGGTGTGAAACTCGCCATCCTCGATGAAGCCATGAAACGCGATGATGCCATCCGCATCATGTATGCGTCGAAGTATGCTGCAAGCGCCAACTACTGGAAATTCTCTTTGGGTCAGAACAAAGCCCTGAAAGAGCTGAATGTGATTGGAGAGAAAGAGGCGTTGGAGAAAGAGATTATGGAGTGGGCAGCACAGAACCACAAGACCCAGTATTTCGGTATCTTGGATTCGCTGAAAGCACTCTACAAGGAGAACTTCCCTGGCGACTATACCGTCACCCTGCTCGAGGAGTCGTTCTATAGCGGAAGCGACATCATGCAGTTTGCCATGAAGAGCATGATTCGCTATTTGCGTCCAGGTGCAGAAACCGATGGATTCAAGGACGATGTGCAGAAGACCTATCGTGACATCAATATCGACTTGGACAAGAAGGTGTTTGCTGCGATGATCAAGAACTACAAGCAGCAGGCCTTGAGCGAAGATGACCTGCCTGACTTCTACGAGGAGATTGATGAGAAATTCGATGGCGATATCGATGCTTTTGTAGACAACCTGTATGCCAATTCTGTCCTGACCGATCGCGAGAAGGTCAATCGTCTGGAGTCTGTGGAAGATCTGCATGAGGACCCCATCTACTATCTGGCTGTCAGCGTCATCACCAAAATCTTCCAGAGCCACCAATCCAACTCCATCGACGAGTACGAACGCTTGCTGGGTGATGCGTTGAGAGAGATGAACCGCGATAAGGAATACTATCCAGATGCCAACTTCACCCTTCGTATGAGTTTTGGTATCGTAGAGGGTTATTCACCTTCTTCCGACCTGAATTATGTGCACTACACCCTGCCTCAATCGCTGATTGACAAGAACGAACAGAATCCTGACAACTACGATTATCAACTCATCCCATCTGTGTACAAATGGTTGAAGAAAGGCAAGTTTGGCGATCGCTACATCGACAAGTCACTGGGTCAGATGCCGCTCTGCTTCCTCACCAACAACGACATCACAGGTGGAAACAGCGGTAGTGGTATGTTCGACGGCAAAGGACGTCTCATCGGATTGGCATTCGATGGCAACTGGGAAGCGATGAGTAGCGACCTGAAGTTCGACACGAAGTTGCAGCGTTGTATCGGAGTGGACATCCGCTATGTGCTCTCAGTCATCGATACCTACAGCAAGGGAAAGCGACTGATCAACGAACTGACGTTAGAATAAGAACCCTCAGCCCCTTTAGAGGGAGCGTTAAGTATGAAGAAGGATTTTCTCACAATGCCCATCTTGTTTCCTGTTATCCTCGTGATAGCAGGAATCTTGTATTTTGTGTTCAATCCGTCGTCTGAAAGCTGGTTCTTCAAGTGTCCCTTCCACCTGATCACAGGCCTGCAATGCCCTGGGTGCGGTTCACAGCGAGCCGTGCATGCGTTGCTGCATGGCGAAGTGATGGAGGCTTTACACTACAACGCCTTCATCATCGTCATCATCCCCCTACTGCTCCTGATGGCTCTTGGCGAATGGTACAACTACCACCATTGGTTCGACTGGGCCAAACGCCTCATCAACAATCGCTATACGATGATTATTCTGGGCATACTCACCATCGGATGGTGGATTACCCGCAATATCATAGGTATCTAAAAAAAGGCTGCGTTTGCAGCCTTTCTGTTTAGTATGTCATCTTTGGTTCCAGTTCCTTGGCCTGGTCAATCATCTTCTGTACTTCAGTCACAGCAGGAACACGTCCACAGATGTGGAACTGAGCATTGATTTCCTCAAGCTTTGGTTGCAGGTTCTCTGCTACACGATGACGGAATTCCTTCACAGTGTCTACACCAGCCTTCTCAAGCAATTCTGCAAACTGAGGACCTACACCATTGATACGGAAGAGGTCTGCATGATTGGTCCAACGGAGAATCAGCTTCTCGCTGATACCTGTTGCATCTGCCAATTCCTTACGTCCCTTTGGTGCTGCACACTTCTCAAGCAGTTCACTTACCTTGTTGATTCCAGCTGCTGTCAGCTTCTCAGCGTAAACATCACCTACGCCTTCGATGTCGATAATCTTGTAATCCATAATTGTTTTGGTTTTGATTGTTAATAAAAAGGTTGATTATATTTACGATTTGACGATTTACAATTTAACTATTTGGTCATTGACTCTAGAGTCTAAGGTCTAGAGGCTAAAGTCTCATTTCTTCATTTTCTCAATCTGCTTCTGTCCCCACAGCTTCAGTTTCTTGCCCAGACCTACTACTTGTTCCTTCTCAGGCAGTTGTTCCTTTATCATTTCACCCCATCTCACCAATACCTTCAGTGCACCTTGCATCTTCTCCTTCAATGCATCTGTGTTGATGCTGATGATGCTGTTCTGAGGTTCTGCTACAGGCTGAGGTTTGGGTGATTCTGCCGCACGAGTGTTTTTGGGCATATCGGCATAGAAGTCCTCTATCTCCTTCGACACACGGAACTCAGGCAGTTTAGGTGCAGCAGGCTCAGGTTTCTGAAGCTCTACGGGTTGATCGAAGATGGTAGGTTCCTGAACAGTTTTATGTTCTGGAACAACTGATACTTCAGGAACAGCTTGAGTCTCTTTCTGCTCTTTTACTGCATTCTGCTCTCCCCTCTTAAGGGGAGCGGGGAGGGGATCTTCTTTTTTATGTTTATCAAACTTCTTGATGGCTTCTGCCACTTCATGTGTACAGATATCCAGGTTGAAGGACTTCTCTGCCAACTGACGTGCTTTACGTCCCATCTCCTCAGCCTCCTCAGGGTTGCTGACGATGAAGCGGATGGCTTTCTCCCATGCGACAGAGTCGTAGTAAGGAACGACAATACCTACTCCCTCCTTCTCGATATCGAACGGATAGGTCTCGTTGCGAGTCGAGATGACAGGCAATCCTAACGCTAAAGCCTCCACGAGGGTCGTCAATCCTACCGTGTAGTTGGTTTCCTGACAACAGATCACCACACACTTCGCTGCCCACACTTTCTGAGCCAACTCGTTTGGAATCAAGCCCTTGATGAAGTTGATATGTACGTTTGCCGATGGGCGTAAGTCGTTCAGAATCTCTACGTAGTTGTCGCCACAGGCATTGTAGGCGACGTAGATGTTGAGTTCCTGACCCGTTGCACTGAAAGCACGGATCAGGGTAGGCATATCGCGTTTCTCCTTACCTGTCGACACGAATCCCACGTGTTCCTCCACAGGATATTCCATCTTCAGACGGTCGTAATTGTCCAGGTCAGCACCCCAAGGGCATACCTGCATCCGCTCTTCGTTCGCTTTCGGACTCTTCAACGACACTTCTTTCAGCTTCTCGCTGAAGAAGAACATGTGGTCGATTCCCTTATAGAACAGGCGTGCCGTCATCTCGCGGAACTTACTGTCAGCCTCCACAATAGGCTGATGATGCCAGATGATGATAGGATGTGGATACAGATGCAGCGCTCTCAAGAAGATGATGAGCTCCATACCATCCCAGTGGGTTGCATAAATGGCATCGAAGTGCTCCCTGCACGTCAGGACTCGCCAAGCGACATACATCATCAGCTTGAACCTGCTTTCGATTGCCTTATGTTTATGCATCACCACATCCACCCCTTCTTTTGGCAGATGAGTGGCTCCATAAAGGAAGTGACCAGGGAAACGTCCCTCCTTCCATTTCTTCTGGATCATGTTCAGATCCTGCGTATGATAAAAATATACTTTCACCTTCTTATTTACTATTTAGCAATTGACCATTTACTATTTATGGGGTCATTTGATTATTTAGCAATTTAACTATTCACTTTAAATTATCAACTTTATTCCCCCTAAAGGGGGTTAGGGGGTCCTTATTTCCTTCCAAATAAATACTTCTTAAAGAACGGACTGATGCGCAGCACACTCGAGACGAGGCAGCAGAAGCCTATGACGAGCAGGGCAACCACCACTGATTGCGTGACATCGATCACGAAGTTCTTGTTGTTCACGTTGATGAAATCGCCTACCATCTTCAGGTTCGGTAAGAACAGGAAGTGGAGCAGGTAGATGTCGAGCGTGCGTACACCTATGAACTGCAGACACCGTCCCACCACACGTTTCTTCGTGAACTGCTCCTGATAGTACCTGAACGCGATGAACACAATCAGCATCAGGCCATACATCGAGATGGTGCGAGGCAGGTTGGTCCATTGGTACTTCAACAAGTGCCACTTGAAGATGTCAGAGCAGCAAATCACCACAAGGACTATCAGCACAGGGAAGAACCACTTCGAGTCGAACAGCCGCTGCCATTCGCGCCAGTAGCGATGCACGATGTTTCCAAACACGAAGAAATGGAAGTAGCGCATCGTCTGGATGAAGCTCGTATAGTTCAACCACGACTCGTCAGCCGGCTTAGGGAACTTAAACCACGATGGCATGTACAACACAGCGTAGGCAGCTAAGGCGATGACCCAAAGCAGGGTGATGGGAATCCATGACTGACGCTTCATTTTGCTTTCAAAGAACGCAAACACATAGTAGATGATGAACATCTGCAACAGCACCAGCGTGAACCAGTAGCCCGTCTTGTAGGGTGTACCCAAGTACCTGTCCATGTGGTTCCAGAAATGAGGGTGGTACATGATGAGCGAGATCAGCATGAACACCAGTGTAGGAATCACCTGAATCTTGAACTTCTTCCACACCATCATCCCCAATCGTCCTCCCGTCCAGTTGAAGTCCGGCTTAAAAGCCAAGAATCCGCTGATGAAAAAGAACAGCGGCATACGGAACAACACCAGGAACGGCAGTGCCATCGAGGTCTTCTCAATCTCTCCGAACCCGTTCGTGCTGACATGATAAGCAACTACGAGAATCATGGTGAATCCTCGCAATGCATCAAGCCACTCCAAACGAGTTTTTCCGTTATCGCAATGCATAAGCATTGCAAAATTAGTAAAAAACTAAATAAGTGCAAAGAAAACTCCAGACTTTTTCGCAGGATAAGATAAAAAAGGGGGTCTATTTGATGAATTTGGTAATATACAGTCGATAGTGCTTCCCCCTTTTTACTTCCAGTTGAGGGAACCGCTTTTTGAGTGCTTCCTCTTCTTTTGTACTGATGTCGTTATAAATGGTAAAGTGATCTATCTGCATGTCGTCCATCCAATCAGGCAATTCCACCTTACCTTCGAACGATAGTTGGAGATATTTTGCATGTTTTATTTTCTGTAGGATAGGCATCACTTCCTCTGCTGGCAGGATGTAGTGGCTCTCATTTGTCATACCTATAATTCTCGCAATCGCATCTTCCTCTTCGTTTCCCCTGCGTACAACCCATCCTATCTTAGGCGTCAGCGCATAGGTCTGGCTGTCTTCCTCTACGCCCACGAACCCTGCAATCATTTCCATATCGTAGGTCTTGAGCACCTCCCCAATCCGATTCTCAATGACGTACTTAAATGGAACCCTCACCTGCTCCGACTTCATCGTCTTGTTATGAGGAACAGTCAAAGGTACCGTTTTCTTCTCCACATCAGGGAACAGCTTCAGGAACCAACCATCGATGTTCGTTGGCTGTTCGGTGCTGCATCCTCCGCCTCGCAGACGGTCAGGACGATCCTGCATCACGATGTCTTTCCAGAATTTGCTGTTGGGATGTCCTGCGGCAGCTTTCACAAACTCTTCCAGGATCGGTTCCAGTTGTGTGGTCCACCAACCCATTCCGTACTTTTCCAATGTCTGCGTCTTCTTCAGCACCTTCTCCCAGTCGGCTACTGTTCCTTGCAGGGTGATGCTGGGAATACCACAAATCATGTACGCTACTACATATTTGAAATATTGCTTCAAGGCATTCATCAGCGTAATCTGCGATGCGATGCGTTCTGTACGCCCAGTGGTAGTGAAGTCGGCTGTGATGGTCTTGGCAATATCACCTTTGGTGTTGGCTGCCAACTGCTGCTCGAATTGATTGAAGATGTCGTCCCAATCCACATCCTTGTCGCTGAGCAGGTCATGCTTCGAATAGATCTTAATCTCCTTTTGCCCCTCATGGCTCACAATCTGCGAGCGGAGTTCTTCTGCATTTTTGTAGACAAACTCGCCAAAGCTCTGGCTGATGAGCAACCAGATCATATCAGGCGAGAGCACCAAAGGGCGATGATAGGCGTATGCCCGCACCAGTGTTTGATAGAACGCATCTTCGCCCATATACTGAATGCTGTCTGGAATGCCGTGTGCAACAACATTGAAATCCGATTCTGATATTTGCATTGCCTGCAACATTCCCCTAATCGTGACCGTAGGAGGGTAATGTCGACGAGGATACTCCTCCTGTATGACTTCCAAGCCCTCATCCACCTCAAAGGTGATGGCTCCTTCCGATTTGTTCAGAATCTTGCAATCTTTGGTTTGAGCAGGCAGCTGACAAACTACAAAGCAACAGAGTATTATTGGTAAAAGGATTCGTTTCATATTCTATTCAGTTTTAGTTATTCACTTCAATTTGATATTTCTTCCTTTCTTTCGTTTATTTCCCATCTGAATCGCAAGCTGTTTCCAGAACATACTGGCGGTCTATCTGTATCTTGATGCCGTCCTTCGCATAGAACTTGTCAACAGAGTGGATATGCAGTTCGGCTTTGGTGTTATAGATGGTGTTAGGATAGACATGCAGTTCTGCCCACCAGGCAGAAGATGCTGTATCGGATACAAGGAAGTTGAACACACTCTTCCGCTCTAATTCCCAGTCGAAGTAATCGCTATGATAGGGACGTGTTTGCGACACCTTCCCCCCATAGATGAAGGCCATATACCGCAAGGAATCCTCAAAACTGACGAACGTATCGGCAGAGACAGCTGCTTTCAAGAACTCAGCTATCAGCGCATCTACCGTCGAGTTGTCGGCTATGATTCTTGCATCTCTGATGAGTGGTAGATATACACCCTTCTTGTCCTCACAGGCTTCATCAATGCGTTCTACTTGGCGGTCAGCATACATCAATTCCGTCAGCTGATCAAAAAACCTTGCCCTTAGCTGTCTGTTCCATCCTTTGTTCTGGGCAATAGTGACTTCCCTCGCTTCAGCCACCTGATTCGTCACTTCTTGCGAAACGACAGGCATTGGAGGGTCTGTCACATATTCCGTAGTGTCGTGTGCAGACAAAGTAGGGTTCACGCTTGCACGATTTGGCATCACCTTCTCTTTTGTGTCGTTGCTCCATAAGAAAAGACCTATAACCACGATGATTGCGGCAGCGATACCAGCAGCCCACCACCATTTGTGTGTAGTCTTCTGTGGCTTCACCTCCAGTTCCTTATCATTAAATAAGGTGTCAGCAGAGTCAAGCACAGAGAACAGCACAGCATAGTCCTGCAAGTCCTCAGGAATATCAGTAACTGTGCGGAAGAAGTCTGCCAATTCAGCCTCTTCTGCATCTGTTGTCTTTGCCTCGTCGTATAGCTTCAACAACTGTTTGATTCTATTTAAGTCATCATTCATAAATTTCTGTTAGAAGTTATCACGTTACTCATTCCCCCTAAAGGGGGTTAGGGGGTCCTTCTATACATCTCCCACAATCGCTGCCTTGCTTTCGACACTTTCGAGCGGACAACTGCCTCTGTGGTGCCCAGGATGGCAGCTATCTCCTGATACGACAGGTCGTCAATTCCTTTCAACTGAATGACAGCTCGCAAGCTTGGTGGCAATTGCATCAGGCACTTCATCATCCTCGCCTGCTGCTCCTGCAGCATCATCTTCGTATCTGCGATGGGTGCATCATCAGGAGTCACAATACATTCAGCCGATGTCTGCTTGCGATTAACCTGCCTGCGAAGTCTGTCGATACAGATGTTCCGTACAGTTCGCATGGCAAAAGCCGGCAATTCATCGATCGTTTCGAGTCTCTTTCGTGTGATCCAGCTCCGCATCAATGCTTCCTGCACCGCATCTTCTGCTTCCTCTGCATCGTGCAGATAGCCCATTGCTGTTGTCACCATCCGCTCACGCAGACCTCTCACAATACGCTCGAAAGACTCTACTTCCTGTTTGTATGTCGAACGTTCTGACACCAAATTTGATACTTTTCTGCAAAGATAACGTTTTTTCTCTGAAAACGCACCCTCGAATGTCCTATTTTTTTACTGCCATGAAAAAAAGTTATAAGGCCTAAAGAGAATTGTTGACGTTATTAAGGGAAAATGTTGTTCAAGGACGACGAACACTGGTTCGTGGGGCTCGAACCTGTGTTCGTGGGCTGCGAACCTGTGTTCGTGGCCCACGAACAAGAAAAAGTATTAGGGATTAGAAAAAATTAGACGAAGCTCATAAACAAAGATTGCCTGAGATAAAGAAAAAAATGAGGGAATAGAGAACGCAACGCATTGTTAACAACTACACAAATAATGTTAATTAGTTTTAAAATATTTGGTGGTTACTACAAAATGTAGTTACTTTGTAGCGGAACTAAAAAAAACAAGACGATGAAGAAACTGACAGATAAAGAACTGACAATCATGGAAACCCTGTGGGAGCATGGCGAGCAATCGATTCGCGACCTCATCAACTACCTCCCAGGGCCTGCTGCTCACTTCAATACAATTGCCACATACGTGCGCAGATTGGAGATGCACGGCATGATTTCGCATAAAGAGTTAAGTCCAAAGTTCTACTTGTACGATGCAGCGGTAACGCGCGAACAGTATATCAATGCCATCAACAAGGATAATGTCAACAAACTGTTTGGAGGCTCGTACATGAGTTTCATCTCGAATCTGGTGAAAGAGCATGACGTGAGTGTGGACGAGTTGAAGGAGTTGATAAAGATGGTGGAGGGGTAGTAAAAAATGGAAAATGTAGAATGTAAAATGTAAAAATTGAAGTAAAATAGTAAATAGTAAATTGTCAAATAGTAAATCAAAGTGATGGGTAGTTTTGTAATATATATTCTCGAATGGGCATTGTGTCTCTCAGCATTCCTGCTGCTGTACAAGATGTGCTTCAGCGGCAGTACATTCCATCGTTTTAACCGCTTGTTCCTCTTGGGCAGTGTGGTCGTAGCTGCTTTGCTGCCTATGATTCATATCACCACCAACGAAGAGATGGAACCCATCGCAGAGGTGTGCCGTCTGAATACAGAAGAGCTGGCGCCCTTGCCTGTAGTCGAAACCCTTCAGATGCAAGTAGCTGAGACGCAAGAACAACTTTCAACTGTCAATTCTCAACTTTCAACTTCCCAGAAAGTTTTCCTCGCTATCGCTATCACATACCTTATTTATATAGCTATACAGGTAGTGGGATGGATGAGGTCGTTTGTGAAGATGCTGCTGTTCCTCAGAGGAAAGCGCACAAGGAGAGTGGGTCGTTGGATACGACTGGTGGTACACGACGAAGAATACGGACCATTCAGCTGGATGAACTATATGGTCATCTCAAACAAGGAGAACGGCTTTGCCCGTCGTGCCAGTATGCGCCATGAGCTGTCGCACATCGTGCTGATGCATCACCTGGATTTGGTGTTCCTCCTGTTGTGTACATTGGTCAACCCTGTATGTTGGTTTATCATGAAAGAAATAAAGGTAGTTCACGAATATGAGGCAGATGATGAAGTGATCAATCATTATCACATTCAGAGTCGCGACTATCAGCGATTATTAGTACTGCGGACAGTTGGAGCGGAGGCCTACGCTCTTGCCAGTTCGTTTAATCTTAACATTAAAAAAAGAATTATTATGATGAAGAAGAATCAGTCACATTGGTGGCGCATGATGTGGATTGCAGTCACCATTCCGCTCGTAGGCATTGCGCTTACAGCGTTCTCGAAACCAAAAGAGGCCTTGAAAGAAGTGGTGGACAGTAGTGTTAAAATTATTGAAAGGCCTATAGTCGAAGCACTCACTGCTGAAGCAGAAGAGAGCGAACTCACTGAACCACAGGGTCCTACACCTGTGGAAGAGGTAGAACCAATCGAAGCCATCGATGATGTGAAGCCTGGCGAAATGGTCACAGGTTGTGTCACAGACGACAAAAATATGCCGTTGATGATGGTGAATATCTTTGAAAAAGATGAGTTTGGTCGTATCGTAGCCCATGCAGTGAGCGACCTGAATGGCGATTTCGCCTTCAAGTTGGTCAACCCTCAGCATAAGCTGACTGTGTCTTGTCCTGGCTTTGCCACACAAACGTTGGACATCAAGGACAAAGAGTTGAACGTCACCCTGAAACATAATGCAAAACTCGATGGGGCGACAGTGTACACAGCAGCCAATGCGATAAGGGAGGAAAACTCACACTTCAAGGACGAAGCCTTGCCTCAAGACGGCACTTTCCAAGTTGTGGAAAAGATGGCGGCTTATCCAGGAGGCGCAGAAGCCCTTAGGGAGTATATAAACATGAACCTGAGGTATCCTGTCATTGCAAAGGAGAACCAAGTAGAAGCAGACATCATCGTGGAATTCACAGTCGGCAAGACGGGATTGGTTTCCTCTGCCAGAGTAGTCGAATGTAGTTCCTCTTCTCCATTGGTAACTGCAGAAGTCAGCAAGGCAGCAGACGAATATGACCCAGAAGCTGTCGAGACGATGAAAGCTTACTACAATGCAATTGAAGCCCTGAAGGAAGAAGCCATCCATTTGGTACGTAGCATGTCGCGTTGGGAACCCAGCCGTCGCAATGGGTTGCGTTTCGAAACAGAGATGACCATTCCTATCAGTTTCAAGCTGATGAAGTAAAAGACCCAGCCTACCCCTCTATAGGAAAATGTAAAAATTGAAAAATTAAAAAATGTAAGTCCTTTGGGGGAAAAGAAAAAAGCAAAGGTGCTCGAACAATCGTTCGTGCACCTTTTGTTTGTATAATATTTCTAAAATCATCACTCATAATTAAAATATATTTCGTAACTTTGCTGCCGAAATGATAATGAATTACGATGTCATAGTAGTAGGAGCAGGACATGCAGGATGTGAGGCAGCATGTGCTGCCGCTCGTCTTGGTGCCAAGACCTGTCTGGTGACGATGGATATGAACAAGATTGCACAGATGTCGTGCAATCCTGCTGTAGGTGGTATTGCGAAGGGTCAGATTGTACGTGAGATCGATGCACTGGGTGGTATGATGGGCATCGTGACTGACCGTTGCTCCATCCAGTTCCGTATGCTGAACCTCTCGAAAGGTCCTGCCGTATGGAGTCCTCGTGCTCAGTGCGACAGAGGAAAGTTCATCTGGGCTTGGCGCGAGGTGCTGGAGAACACACCCAACCTACACATCTGGCAAGATCAGGTGTGCGAACTAGAAGTTGAAGAGGTGAGAGGTGAGAGGTTAGAGGTGAGAGGTGTCAAGACCATTTGGGGTGCTGAACTGAGGGCGAAGTGTGTGGTCATTACCGCTGGCACCTTCCTCAATGGATTGATGCATATCGGAAGGAAGCAGATTGCAGGTGGACGTATCGCAGAACCTGCTGTGAGCGGCTTGACAGAATCCATCACCAAACTTGGCATCCGTAGCGGAAGGATGAAGACAGGAACGCCTGTACGTATCGACAAGCGGAGCGTGGACTTCTCACAGGTAGATATCCAGGATGGCGACAACACCTTCCACCGCTTCTCGTTCATGTCAGAGCCGCGTAAGTTACAGCAGCTCCCTTGCTGGATGTTCAAGACGAACAAAGAAGTACATGAGATACTACGTTCAGGATTGGCAGACTCACCCCTTTACAACGGACAGATACAGAGCATAGGTCCTCGCTACTGTCCCAGCATCGAGACCAAACTGCATACCTTCCCAGATAAGGAGGAGCACCAACTATTCTTGGAACCAGAAGGCGAAACGACCAACGAGCTCTACCTCAACGGCTTCTCATCGTCCCTCCCAATGGACATCCAGATCGAGGCGCTGAAGAAGATACCTGCCCTAAGGAACCTTGTGGTGTACCGTCCTGGTTACGCCATCGAGTACGACTTCTTCGACCCCACCCAACTGACCCACTCGTTGGAGTCGAAGGTGGTAGAGGGACTATTCCTCGCTGGTCAGGTAAATGGCACTACAGGATACGAAGAGGCGGCAGGACAAGGACTGATAGCTGGCATCAACGCAGCCCTCAAATGTGGTGGAGGCGAACCATTTACCTTGAAACGCAACGAAGCCTATATAGGGGTACTGATTGACGACTTGGTGACGAAAGGAGTGGATGAGCCCTATCGTATGTTCACCTCGAGAGCAGAGTACCGCATCCTGTTGCGTCAGGACGATGCTGATATGCGCCTGACGGAACGTAGCTACAAACTTGGACTGGCATCAGAAGAGCGCTACCAGTATCTAGTAAAGAAACGCGATGAAATCGAGCATTTTATCGAGTTCGCACAGAACTTCTCCATCAAACCCGCCCTCATCAACGATGCATTGACCCAAATTGGTACCACTCCACTGGAACGTGGCTGCAAATTGGTTGACCTATTAGGACGACCCAATGTCACCATCGAGAATCTGGCTCCACATATCAAAGCTCTCAAGAGCGAGATGGACAAGATCAAGGAGCGGAAGGAAGAAATCCTCGAAGCTGCTGAGATACGCATCAAGTACAAAGGCTACATAGAACGCGAAAACATGGTGGCTGAGAAGATGCTGCGACTGGAGAATATCAAGATTCAGGGGAAGTTCGACTACATGAACATGAACCAAATCACCATCGAAGCTCGCCAGAAACTCGCGGCCATCAACCCAGAAACACTGGCCCAGGCAAGCCGCATCCCAGGTGTCTCACCTTGTGACATCAATGTGATGCTGGTGCTGATGGGAAGGTAGGTTAAGAGTTAAGAATTAAGAGTTAAGAGTTAAGAATTAAGAGTTAAGAATTAAGAAATTATAGTTCGACTAAGTTTATTTAGAAATGAATAACAAAGTACTATTGGACAATCTGCGTGCGATACCAGATTTCCCCAAGAAAGGAATCAACTTCCGTGATGTGACCACTCTCTACAAAAATGCGGAGTGTGTAAAGATTATGCTCGACGAATTGGAGGAACTCTACAAAGATAAGGGTATCACCAAAATTGTCGGCATTGAAAGTCGAGGGTTTGTGATGGCTTCAGCATTGGCTGGCAGATTGGGTTGTGGTATTGTCTTGGCACGTAAGCCTGGCAAACTTCCAGCAACAGTCATCAAGGAATCATTCTCAAAAGAATATGGGGTTGACACCATCGAGATGCATTTAGACTCCATTGACGAAAACGATGTCGTACTGATCCATGATGATTTGTTGGCTACAGGTGGTACAGCGAAGGCTGCATACAAACTTGTACAACATTTTCATCCCAAGAAGGTCTATATGAACTTCATCATTGAAATCACTGACGAGGGACTGCATGGGCGTGACCTCTTTAAGGACATTGATTTGACGACCCTCATGGTTATCTAAACATAAATGACAAAGGACGAGGACGGAAAACGGCTTGAACGGCTGAAACGCATCGTATTGGCACTCCCTGAGAGTCCTGGATGCTATCAGTACTTCGACGGCGAAGGTACCATCATCTATGTGGGTAAAGCCAAGAACCTGAAACGTCGTGTCAGTTCGTATTTCAACAAGACCGTCCAGACGAGGAAGACACAGATACTGGTCAGCAAGATTCAAGACATCAACTACGTGGTCGTACCCACAGACGAAGATGCCCTGCTGCTGGAGAATAACCTTATCAAGAAGTACAAGCCAAGGTACAACATCCTGCTGAAGGACGATAAGACCTACCCTTCCGTCTGTGTCACCAATGAGGAATTTCCAAGGGTATTCAAGACACGTAAAATATTCCCAGGTGTGGGAACCTATTACGGTCCGTTCAGTCACGCAGGTACCCTCAACAACATGTTGGAACTCATCAACCGCATCTATCCTCTCCGCCGTTGCCGCTTTACGATGTCGAGCCAGCAGATAGAGAACTGTAAGTTCAAAGCCTGTCTGGAATACCACATCAAGAACTGCAAAGCTCCCTGTGTGGGATTGCAATCGAAGGAGGAGTACATGGAGAGTGTGGCAGAAGTGAAGGAAATACTGAAAGGCAACACACGCAAGGTGTGCGAAAAGTTGCTACAGCGGATGAATGCCCTCGCAGAGGAGATGCGATTCGAGGAAGCACAGGAGCTGAAACGTAAGTACGACCTCGCGTTGGATTTCTGCGAGAAAAGTGAGGTGATTGCGCCATACGAGCACAACATCGATGTCTTCTCCATCGCAGATGACGAGAAGTCTGCTTTCATCAACTACCTGCATGTCACCAACGGCTGCATCAACCAGGCATTCACCTTCGAATATGCCAAGCGGATGGATGAAGTACCTGAGGACCTTCTGGCACTGGGTATCGTGGAGATGAGAGAACGCTACCACAGCGACTCTAAGGAGATTATCGTTCCATTCCCAATAGAAGTAGAGTTGAAAGATGTCACCATCACCGTGCCCCAGCGAGGCGACAAGAAACACCTGTTGGATCTCTCACTCGCTAACGTAAGGCAGTATAAGTTCGACAAGGCGAAGCAGGCAGAGAAACTCAACCCTGAGCAACGTGCCACCAACCTGTTGAAAGAATTGCAGACGAAGCTGAAACTGGACAGATTACCGATTCATATCGAGTGTTTCGACAACTCGAACATACAAGGCGCAGAAGCTGTAGCTGGATGTGTCGTGTTCAAAAAAGCCAAACCTGCGAAGTCGGAATATAGGAAATACATCATCAAGACGGTAGAAGGACCTGACGACTATGCTTCAATGGCAGAGGTGGTATATCGCAGATACAAGCGGCTGATGGACGAAGCAGGTGAACTGCCAAGCCTCATCATCGCAGACGGAGGAAAGGGACAGATGGGCATCATCAAACATGTGGTGGAAGACGAACTCCAACTGCAGATACCTATCGCTGGATTGGCCAAGGACGGCAAACACCGCACCTCAGAGTTGCTGACGTATCAGGACGGGCAGATCGTGACAGTAGGTGTAGAGATAAAAAGTGCGCTGTTCCAGTTCCTGACAAGAATACAGGATGAAGTGCATAGATATGCCATCCAGTTCCATCGCGACAAACGCTCGAAGGCACAGGTAGCCTCTGAGTTAGATACGATAAAAGGTGTGGGGGCAGCCACAAAAACAGCTTTGCTGAAGCAGTTCAAGAGTGTGAAACGCATACGAGAAGCAAGCGAGGATGCCATTGCAGAGGTGGTAGGAAAAGCAAAAGCGAGAATTATCAAGGAAGCATTATGAGAGCAGTGATACAACGAGTGAGCGAAGCATCTGTCACCATCGACGGAGCAGTCAAAGCACAGATAGGGAAAGGCTATCTGGTGCTGTTGGGCTGCGAGAACGCAGACACGCAGGAGGACATCGAGTGGTTGAGTAAGAAAGTGGTGAACCTACGTGTATTCGATGATGAAAACGGAGTGATGAACCGCTCTATATTAGATATAGGTGGTGAGATACTGGTTGTCAGCCAGTTCACCCTCTGGGCATCCTACAAGAAAGGGAACCGCCCCAGCTACCTCAGAGCAGGCAGCCACGAAATAACCATTCCACTCTATGAGCAGTTCTGCCGCCAACTCTCTGCCGACCTGGGTAAGGAAGTAGCGACAGGCGAGTTTGGAGCCGACATGAAAGTGGCCCTGGTGAACGATGGTCCTGTAACCATCTGCATGGATACAAAAAACAAAGAATAAGCCTCATCAGGCCCATTAGCCCCATTAGCCCCATAAGACCCATAAGACCCATAAGACCCCAATAATCACAATATGATGACAGACAGTAAAATCCAGCAAGCATTTGCCAAGTATAACTTGGAGCTTGACGATGAACAAGTAAAACGAGAAGTGGCTGCGCTGATTGCCAACCACCGTGAAGAAAATAATACTATTGCCGTGAAGAAGTTCCTGCTGAATAGTGTGGAACTCACCACCTTAAAGACAGATGACAGCGAAGACAGCGTGATGCGATTTGTGGAGAAAGTCAATAAGTTTGATGACGTATACCCAGATTTGGGACATGTAGCCACCGTTTGCGTCTACCCATGTTTCGCCTCCATCTGCCACGATACACTCGAGAACGAAGAGGTAGAGATTGCCTGCGTATCAGCTTGCTTCCCTTCTTCACAGACGTTCATTGAAGTGAAGATTGCAGAGACAGCTCTCGCCATCAAGGACGGAGCCACAGAGATCGATATCGTTCAGTCAGTCGGAAAATTCCTGGCAGGCGACTATGAATCGGTGGCGGATGAGATATCTGAATTGAAAGAGGTGTGTGGAGACAAGAAACTCAAAGTCATTCTTGAGACAGGATGTCTGAAAACCGCCTCCAACATCAAGAAAGCATCATTATTGGCAATGTATGCAGGAGCAGATTACATCAAGACCTCTACAGGCAAACTCGAACCAGCAGCGACTCCAGAGGCCGCATACGTGATGTGCCAGGCCATCAAGGAGTACTACGAAGAGACTGGCATCCAAATTGGTTTCAAACCTGCTGGCGGTATGAAAACCGTGGAAGACGCCCTTACCTACTACACCATCGTGAAAGAAGTACTTGGAGAGCAATGGCTCAACAACACAATGTTGCGACTGGGCACAAGTAGCCTTGCCAACAAACTATTGAGTGACATTCAAGGAGAAACCATACAATTCTTTTAATCCCCAATCACTATGAAAAGAGTCATATTATCGCTTGTTCTTGTAGCAGCAGTATTCACATTTGCTGACGCACAAGACAGCACAGCAGTCAAGAAGTTTGGCTATCTCAGCTATGATGCCGTTCTGAAAGCAATGCCTGCCTATGCAGAAGCCCAGAAGAGTTTCAACGATTTGAAGGCCAGCTACGCAAAAGAGCTTGAACGTTCGGAATCGGAATTCAGCAAGCAGTTTGCAGAGTACGTAGACGGACAGAAGACGTTCCCTGAGAATATCCTGCTGAAGCGTCAAAAAGAGTTGCAGCAACTGATGGAACAGAGTCTGTCATTCAAACAGGAAGCACAGCAATTGCTTGACAAAGCAGAGAAGGAGCTGATGCAACCTGTTAATCAGAAACTGAAGGAAGCCCTATATAAGATTGGTATGGAGCGAGGCTACGACTACATCCTCAATACAGATAACAACAGCTATCCGTTCGTGAACACCCAAGCGGGTGAAGATATCACTTCAGAAGCTATCAGCGCAGTATCGAGATGAACGAAGGACCGATAGGAGTATTTGATTCGGGGTACGGTGGACTGACTATCTTGGATGCCATCCGTCGACACATGCCGAAATACGATTATGTATATTTCGGTGATAATGCTCGTGCTCCTTACGGCACCCGCTCGTTCGAAGTAGTCTATCAGTACACACTCGAAGCCGTCGAGAAACTCTTTGCCTTGGGTTGCCCTCTGGTCATATTGGGTTGCAATACCGCATCAGCGAAGGCTCTACGTACCATTCAACAGCATTACCTACCAGAGCACGCTCCCAACAACCGCGTGTTGGGAGTGATTCGTCCTACTGCTGAAGTGGTAGGCACTATCACTCGTAACGGACATATCGGTGTACTGGCCACAGAGGGAACCATCAAGTCAGAATCTTACAACATGGAAATCCTCAAGCTATTCCCCAATAGTAAGGTGACAGGATTGGCTTGTCCCATGTGGGTTCCGCTGGTTGAGAACGGCGAGTACGACAAACCAAGTGCCGATTACTTCGTACAAGAACGTATCAACACACTGTTGCAAACAGATCCGCTCATCGACACCATCATCCTGGGTTGCACACACTATCCTTTGCTGATGGAGAAGATACGTAAGTTCTGCCCATCCAACATCAGTATACTGACCCAAGGGCAATACATCGCTCATAGTTTGAAAAACTATCTCCTACGCCATCCTGAGATGGAATGCCGCATTAAAAACGGTGCTACATGTCGGTATTTCACTTCTGAGTCACCTGAACGTTTCAGCGGGAATGCATCCTTATTCCTCAACGAACAGATCGAAGTAGAGAGGTTATGAACCTATCATCATAAAGAAACTGCTCCCATGAAGATAAACAAACAATCAAAGACTTACAAATCCATCCTCGACATCGCCTGCATCTTGGTGATATTCGGAATTGGACAATTGGTGGGTGGCATCGTAGGTGCTCTATTGGGTGGCCTTGTCTCTAAAATGACAGGAGGCTCATCTTATGCTTGGATGACTGCCCTTGCGTTGTGCTTTGCCTCTCTCGTCACCATCGGTCTTATGATTGCCGTCCGATACAAACTCACATCGACAAAATGGTTAGAAAAACCCCATTTCATCGCAGAAATCAACCCTGGTCGACTACGTTGGCGTTTGGCTCCAGTGATGCTGATTGCCACCTTCGCAGGTGCCGTTTCAACAGGTTGTCTGGGCCAAGCGTTGGGAGTAGAAGACACATTAGAAGACACCATGCAAGGATTGGCCAACAACCCCGTAGGTGTCATTACGATTGTCCTCATAGGTCCCCTGAGTGAGGAAATCATCTTCCGTCACGGAATGCTGGGCGGCATGTTGCGGCGAGGAGTCAACCCATGGATTGCCATCTTGGTGTCATCACTCTTGTTCGGCATTATTCATTGGAACCCCATACAGATACTCTTTGCCAGTGCTTTAGGTGTGATGTTAGGCATCCTCTACACCAAATCACAGAGCATCATACCTTCGCTACTCTATCATATCATCAACAATGGTTTTGCAGTCGCTGTGATGTTGATTACCGGAAAAGAGCAAGACCCCACGGCAGATATCTTCGAGACACCCCCTGTTCTCTATAGTGCAGCTGTCGTAGCAGCAGCCATCTGCATTCCACTCTTCATCTACTATTGGCGAAAGCCTACTTTAAATAATAATTGACATCATCGAACTAAAGTTTCTTAACTCTTAATTCTTAATTCTTAACTCATATGCCCCCAACCACCGACATATCAGTCTTGATGCTGTTCTTCAACCGTCCCGACCATTTCTCCAAAGTATGGGCAGAGGTGAAGAAAGCACGTCCTGCACGACTCTTCCTCTATCAAGACGGACCTCGTGAAGGACGCGACGACATGCCGGGCATCCTGGCTTGCAGGGAACTGGTGAGTGACGAGAACATCGATTGGGAATGTGAGGTGCATCGTAACTATCAAACCCAGAACTACGGATGTGACCCTTCTGGATACATGTCGCAACAATGGGCATTCTCCCTGACCGATAAATGTATCGTGTTGGAAGACGATGTGGTACCGAGTCAGTCGTTCTTCCCTTTCTGCAAAGAGTTGCTGGACCGCTACGAAGATGACCCACGTATCACCCTCATCAGCGGTTTCAACACCGAAGACACAAACTTACAGCTCTCAGGTCAGTCCTATTTCTTCTCACGTGTGTTCTCCATCTGGGGTTGGGCATCCTGGAGCCGTGTCATCCTGAACCGTGATGGCAACTATGGATTCGTGAACGACCCACAGCAGTTCCAACTGTTGAAAGAAAAAGTAGAGCAATACCATCAGCGTAGCGACATGCCGCAGATGTGTATCGACCATGCCCGTAGCGGCAAGCAGTACTTCGAATCCATCTTCTGGGCTTATATGCTCCTCCATGATGGGTTGGCCATCATACCAAGTCAGAACCTCATCAATAACATCGGAATGGAGGATGGTACCCATTTCTCTGCCCAACTCAACCTCATCCCACGTCGACTACGTCATGTGTTCACGATGCCTCGTCGCGAACTCACGTTCCCACTCACACATCCAACAGAAATAAAAGAATATCCAGAATACCAGCGGTTACACTATCTGCGTAACGCATGGAACAACCCTTGGCGCAAGATTCAGTATTCGTTCGAGGAACTGTGGCTCAACCTCCGCCAAGGTAACTTCGGTAACATCACTTACGCCGTCCGACGCCGTTTCCGTAAGTGGGCAGGTACCGAGCACCATAAATAAGTAAGAAAGCAATCAGGAAATACCACATGGCTATACCCCATGCGTTTGCACGCCAAGGGATAACAGCGAAATCGATGGACGAAAACCATGAGGTCACTCCGTTCATCATGGCTGCAATTCCCATCACACCAGTACCAACCCAAGCACTCAGCTGCTGTTGCCAACTCACCATCCACCAAACTGCCGCAACAGCCATTAAGGCTGTAGCCAAGAGACTCATCACCAGATTCGAACCAACGGATAAGAGGGGTACGATGCCGAAATAATACGATACCAATGGTAGCGTCATCATACTACAAACCACAGTAGTGATGACACTTCCAACAACAAAGTCGGCTACCTTTCCTGCCATCCGTTTCAGCCATCCGTCGCGTCCTATTTTACGTCTCTGATCCGTCCACCATCCAAACAGCCAGGTGCCCATCGTCAACAAACCCAGCATCGAGAGGACTGATAGTTCAAATCCTACATCAAGCAACATAAACGGATTCACGCAAAGCATCACCATCACTGTCACACACAACACATCAACGGAGTTAACTCTCCTTCTCACGATTTGAGTCAACAAGAGGATGGAGAACATGATGGCAGCACGTACCAATGAAGGAGGAAAACCCGTAACTGCGACAAACGCCCAAATCGCAATGATAATCAGTCCTCGAGCAACTTTTCTCCACCTATCCGATCCGACCCATGCCAACAGCATCAGTTGCAACAGCATATATATGATGGTGAGATGGAAACCCGACAGCGCCAATACGTGGCTAACGCCAGCGTGTGAATACTGCTCCCGTAATTCTTTGCTCAGTTCACTTTTATCACCTGTAGTCATCGCTGTCACTACAGATAGTTCGTCACGATCGCCTATGGGAAGGGCAGTATCGAGTAATTGCTGTAATTGATTATTAAGCATCTTCCTCACAGCCATCAAGCCATCAGGCTGCCCTTTTGTCACATGCCGGGATTCGGCATAACATGTGCCTGCAATCTCGTGCAAGAACAAATAACGTCGATAGGCAGCAAACTCGTCAGTAGAATCCGGAAGGAAAGAAGAAGGAGTCAACCCATGTTTCGAAAAGATTAGAAGTGTATCACCAATATCGGGTTCAGATACAGGGTTAGCAATCACCGGATCGTGATTCAGATAACAGATAAAAGATACCCCTTGAGATGTCTGCATCTCAACAGCCAACGAAAGGGTTTTGCGTTGGGGACGTTTCGTCACCACCCCCTGCACAACATGCTTCCCGACTAGGGACGACTGCTTGGACTGACAATGTTGGTACTTGAGTTGGAAAGCCACACTACCCAACACAATGAAGAATATAAAAGCAGAAAAACTGAAAGCATAGAGATGTCGCCTTCGGTGGAGAAAAAACATGACTAACACCAACACCAGCATCAATCCCAAGAGCACTCCCATCACCGGCACAGACACACCTGCTGGGAGTGAAAGGACATCCACTCTGCCTATCATCAGACAGCCTATCGCCAGTCCGATGACGAACGCTATCAGTACTCGTCGCATTGCGATGGATTTATGGCTTGATGTCAGCTATCTGTAAACATTATCCTTTACAGGTCAGCTTGTCATAGAGTTCCTGCATTCCTTCAGTCGCTTTTTTTGCAATTATATGCACAGGAAGATATCCTGGTACGTTATTCGGAGAAGGGTCGATGAGATAAATATCGGCATCCCGCCGTGCATAGCCAAGCAATCCAGCGGCTGGATAAACATTCAGCGAAGTACCAATGACAACAACGATGTCGGCCTCGCTAACAGCTTCAGCAGCTGGTTCAATCATCGGCACAGCTTCACCAAACCACACGATGAAAGGGCGCAACTGACTTCCGTCCTTCGCCTTATCACCAATATGGATATCTTCATCATCCGCCAATGTAACCACTTGCGAGGGGTCGTTCGGATTCTCGGTCGAAGTAGCCTTGATGAGTTCACCGTGCAGGTGGATGATACGATGAGAGCCAGCACGTTCGTGCAAGTTATCAACATTCTGTGTAACCACACACACATCATAATTCTTCTCGAGCGCAGCCACGAGCTGATGAGCCTTATTTGGCTCTACCGATTTCAGTTGACGACGTCGTTCATTATAGAATTGAATCACCAAAGCAGGGTCACGGTAATACCCTTGTATACTTGCCACTGCCTCCACTGGATACTGCTCCCACAAGCCCCCTGAGTCGCGGAAGGTTGTGATACCACTTTCTGCGCTAATGCCTGCTCCTGTTAGGAATACGAGTTTTTTCATTATTTAAACCTTTATGGATTTGACTCATCAAAAGTGTGAATTTTATTTGAAACGGCAATAGGTTTTTAGGAAAAAGGTGGCGGCGACGTCATATTTTCATAAGAAACTGCTGACTTTGAC
>JAFZYE010000007.1 GCA_017616445.1 Bacteroidaceae bacterium | reverse complement strand
GAAGATAGGCGTATCTTCGGAGAACTGGAATATGAAGAGCCCACGAACTTCTTCCTGCGTCGCTACTACACGGGAGGCAATCGGTTCGGAAAGCGCATCTTCAAGCGCGAGGCATACGTGATGGGAAGAACCTTCCGCAGCTCCTACGACTGGGGTTTTTGGGACATCCTGGCCTGGAACGACATCAAGACCATCGACGGTGTGCAGAGCCTGCATTTCTACGAGCCGGAAGTGCTCGACGAACCGGTGATTGCCTACACCAACCAGACCATGAACAGTTCGCGCTACTATGCGCCCAAATACCAGAACTCGTTCTGGGAACCCGAGCAGCTCTTCTCTGCCTGCGAAAACGGCATCGAGATCAGCGAGGACCTGGAAGGGTTCACCTATGATCCGGAAAACAACGTGTGGGTGAGAATGCTGGACATGTCCCTCGAGCCCATCACATATATATATCTGCCGCAGGTTATCCTGCGCCACAACAACGGACGCATCACGCTGGTGCCCGGCGTTGCCAACCTCTCCGGAATGGCACGCTCTACAAACCTCAACACCGGCGTCACAGGAACAGATCCCATCGCCGTCAACTTCAATATGCGACTGAAGAACGACGTGGAATGGGAAAACGGAGAGAGGGTGGATATCGTCGGTGGACGAATGATGACCTTCGGTATCTGTGGACAGAACGCCAACCGCGTTTCGCGTGCAGAGGATAACATCGACAAGGAGCATCACTACATGGACGTGATGATGCAGTTCTACAACGGTATGGACTCGACCTTCGTTTTCGACGTCACAGATCAGGTGCGCAAGCGTTACAAGGGTGGTGTCATCACCGTGGTGCTGGATATGGATACCGTACCAATCCCCAAACGTTCCGGCGGCTCCGGCTTCAATGCCGTAGTGAAGGACATCGAGGACGGAGGGACATGGGAGTTTGAGATGTAATCCGCCGGGCGGAAATTCAAAATTCAAAATGAAAAATGAAAAATTAAAAGTGAAGTCAAATAATATTAACTAGAAAAAACCTAACAGACATGAGTAAAACATTTACGCGAAAAAAACCGAAGAAATTTTCCCTGCCTAGGAAAAAATATTTTCTTGGCTAGGGAGAAAGATTTTCCTAGTTAGGGAGTAAAAACTTCCAGGCTGGGGGCCAAAAAACCAAAAACGAAAAAAAATAAACAAAATAATAACTTTCAAATTTTAAGATTATGAGAAAAATTTATGTGATTCTCGCAGCTGTGACCGGCATGACCCTCGTCAGCTGCACGAACCAAGAATTTATGGATGGAAGTCCAGGAACAGAGCAAACGAACACCAATGGAATGATTACTTTTGGTGGTGCAGCTCCTGCCCTGACACGTGCTGACCTCTACGGAGGTGACGCTGCAGGGAAACTGGGTAACAAATTCGTAGTCTATGGTACAAAGCATGTTGATGCTGAAGACAACACAGAAGACAATGACAAAGTAGTGTTCAACAACTTTCAGGTGAACTGGACAACAGGAACAGCAGGCTCTACTGCTTCTAACACAAGTGACTGGGAATATGCAGGCCTTCAGGCTTATGATGCTACACCTACATCTCAGGCTGTCAAGTACTGGGATTACAGCGCTAAGCTAGGTTACACCTTTTATGCGTTCTCAAGCTCTGACATCTCTTATCCAAAGAATGCAAGTGACAAGGTTAAAATCACAAAAGTTACTGATGACGTACCAACTGCTCCTGCTACAGGCTCACTCTATAACAAAGGTTATAAAGTAGAAGTAAGTTCTGATGCAAACCTTGGAAACCTGTATTTCTCTGACCGTGTTCTTGTTGCTAAGGCTGATTATGAGAAGACTGTCAACCTGACCTTCCGTAACATTGGCACAAAGGTACGCTTTGGTTTCTATGAGACTATTCCTGGCTACACGGTAACAATCGACAAGTTCTACATCGATGATGATGCAAGTGCAGTAGTAACTTCTTTTGCTGCTATGAATAAAGCTATGGCTGATGGCTTCTATGCTTCTCTCCAGAATGTGAAGGGTTCTGCAAATCAGACCATCAATGTAACATACTATGACAATACTGATGCAAAAATAGAAAACCGTCCTAAGGTAAGTAATCCGACAGGTGGATATGACTACAACATCAAAGTTGGTAGTGCTGCTACTATTATTGGCAAGGAGTTGTCAACTTCTGCTACCACTCCTACATGGGTTGATGGAAGCACTGGTGGTGACTACACCTTTGTTTACCCATTCGAGAGTAATACCAATCCACTGTTGCTGAAGCTCGACTTCACATTGACAGCAGAAGACGGCTCACCAGATGTTATCAAGGTTCGTGGCGCTCGTGCTATCGTTCCAGCTGAATTAGTTCAGTGGAAGAGTAACTTCGCTTATACATATATTTTTAAAATTAGCGACAAGACCAATGGTACCAGTGGTGATGTTGACGATAATGGTGATCCAAAAGACCCAGAAGGCTTGAAGCCAATCACCTTCGATGCTGTCGTTGTTGATGTAACAGAAGAGCGTCAGGAGGTCATCACCTCTGTTTCTACCAACAGTATCACAACCTATGCAGAGGGTAAAATCGTTAACGAGTACAAGGCAGGTGAGCCTATCTACGTTGCTATAACAAATAACGCAGACGATGCTCATCCTGTCATCGCTCCAAGTGCTATTGGTACAGCAGCTACTCAAGCACAAGTTTATAAGCTCGATAAGGCTGCTTCTGAGGCAGAAATCTTTGCCCAACTGACAGGCTCATCAATGGGTATCACTATGACAACTGTTTCTGGTGCATCAATTGAGTCAACAATTCCTCTTGCTGATGGCACCACACCATCTATTGACAATTTGAAGTTTACTCCTGCAACAGCTGGCACCTATGCTTATGTATATACCACTACAGCATACGTAGCTCCAACATACAAAGCTATAACTACTGAAACATATAGTTCAGGTACAACTTACTACATGTTGAGTGATAGTGGCGCATACTTTGCAGTTCCTGTGACAAGTGAGGCATCATTCAATGCTAACAAGACAAAGCTCCATCTGCAGACAGCAGCTGGTACTCCTGGTGTATATGATGTAAAAGTCATTAAAGTTCAATAATCATAATAAAAACTCATCGGAGCTTTTCGCTTTGTTCAAGCGGCAAGCCGGAATGACTCCATAAGCAGGAAAATAAACAATGAGTTCAATAGGTTCATCGGGGTTTTTCGCTTCGCTCAAGCGGCAAGCCGGAACGACTCCCTGAGGAGCTAATAAAAGCCTACCGAGGTTCGACTCCTCGGTAGGCAACCAAAGATAAAGAAAGAAATGAGGCCGGGCCTCGACAAAATTAAAAAGTTAAAAGAGATAACAAGGAGCAATGACTAAGAAGGAAAATTTTAGAATTGACAGAAAGACGAAGAGTGATCTCTACGATAAGTTCAGCAGCTACTTCCTCGATTTATCGAAACTAGTTTTCGCTGGAGTCATCCTCGCTGGAATCATGGGAATGGAAGTAAACACGACACTGCTGTTCTTGATAGGTGGCCTGTCTGTTGTCATTCTGACACTGTTTGGATATATATTAATCATACTTAAACATAATACGAGAGCATAATTATGGGACTGATTTATTTCATATCGTTTTTCACGCTGATTGCAGCAATTGGCCTGATTTGGGGGTTAGTGAAGCTTCATAACATTTCAAAACTGCCCCAGGATAAAGTAGAGTAAAAACTCATCGGGGTTTTTCGCTACGCTCAGGCGGCAAAGCCGGAACGACTCCGCATCAGAGTACCAAAGATAAAGAAAGAAATGAGGCCGGGCCTCGAAAGAAGTAGGAAAGGACAATTATGGATGTAGCATTTTTGTTGGACAAGTATTTCAAAGGGACGAAGGATGTCTCCATCGATGTGTTCGATGCTCAGACATTAAACACCGTCTATAAGGATATCATCGGTGCGATGACATCCCACTTTGAGATTGAGGTCAGTGTACTTCAGGCACTGAGCTATTGTCT
>JAFZYE010000006.1 GCA_017616445.1 Bacteroidaceae bacterium | reverse complement strand
GAGCAGACCGCAGTACTTCATGTCATCCACCATGAACGACTCCAGCTTGGCCTTGATGTAGCTGCCGTTGAGGTGGTAGAGCACGTGGAGTCCCTGTTCTATATAGGAGTACTCGGAGGGACGTCGCCAGTCGGTCTTGGTGGGGAAATTGATAATCACCTGGCTCTCCAGCAGGTTTCCCTTTACGTAGTGTATCATTGTTCGTTCTCCGCCTCTTTGCGACGCTTGAGGTCTATATCGGTCTCGGTCTGCTCAGGATCCACCCTTGTGACGCCATTGTAGCCGTGCTGAATGACATACAGCATCGGGGAGCGCGGGCCCAGGTAAAAGGGGACGTAGTCGCTGATCTTATGGCCAGCGAGGGTGCGTTCCTCCCTGAGCTTGATCACCTGCCTGTCACCGATGGGCACGTAAGAGGGGTCGCTCTGCGGAGAGCCCGCCCGCACCAAACCGCACCTGAGCACATGCGGCACATTCTGAATGTGCGTAATGCGGAAAGCGTATTTCAACGTGCGTGCCATCGGTATTCTCTATTTGTTATCAAATGATTAAAATTTGTAATCAGTTCAGTTGGTTACATTCTGTAACCGACTCTTCTCTAACAGGGGTACAATTTGTACCCCACCTGGACTCAAGTTCTTTTCTTGAAGTCTCCTCCGTCAAACTCAGTCAGCAGTTTGAAAATCCGTTCCTTCTTCCACTCCTTGGAGCGATGCTGGCGGAGAACTTTGACCTACGGTCGAGCCTGCTACCGCTCGGCAGTGCTCAAGCGAGCTTGGCATTGCTCTCGCTTACTCGCAGCCTTGCTCATTTGCCAGATGATTCCGCGGTCTTCCATCACCCGATTGTTGCAACTCTCGAACATCGATCCCAGATAGACCACATCCTTCGACTTAATCGTCATCAGCTTGTCATCGAACGCCCCGGGCGTGCCAAAGAAGTCGTTATAGATATCATCGAACCCGAACACATGCAGCTCATCAAGCACAGTGTACGTATTCGTGCGGCCGTTAAACATGCCCCCGACGATCTCCGTGTCTGGCGCTACCTTGGAAAGCTGCTCTATGAGTTGACTTTCGTCTTCTTCCTCCTTGCAAGGCATAGTCTAAGCGAGCTTAGCCTTTGCTCTTGCTTCGTTCGTCAGTTCCTTTGCGGTCATATCTTATCTCTCGTTGAGGGAATATTTAATCCCTCAACCCCCTTTTCCTCTCTTTTCTCCCCTCTCTTGCCCACAAAATTCCGCGGCGGGGTTGGGATTTATTCCCTCAAACGTTACAATTTGTTAATTATGAGGGTATTCGGGATTTAATCCCTCAAAAAAAACGTGACAAAGGGTATTCGGGATTTAATCCCTCAAAAATTTGACGTGAGAAAGGGCATCGGGTTTTATTCCCTCACTAAGGGATTATTTAGCTATTTATAACAATAACCGCCATTCACTTCAATCATACTACCGTTGACGAAGGGATTGTCTATACAGAAGCGGAAGGCATCTACTATTTCATCAACTGTGGCGAATCGATGGATCGCTGTTTTTTTGTATATATTCTGTTTTATCTCTTCTGGTTTCTCGTTCTGCCAAGGAGTAGCAACGAAACCTGGGATAATGGCATTCACTGTGGTTCCGGTTCCTTCAAACTCTTTTACCAAGTTCTTTGCAAGTGCACAAACGGCTGACTTTGTCACTCCGTATGCCAACACTGTTGCGTGGGGCTGTACAGCCATCTGCGAACCGGTGAAGAGGATCCTGCTTCCATTAGGAATAATGGGGAAGAACTCACGAACCATGATGTAGTGCGAGTTCACTGCCACTTCCATTTGCTTGTCCCAGTCTGCATCCGTCGTCTCTGTGAATGACTTGCGAATACTCATCCCTGCATTACATACAAGACAATCCAGATGATCGGTCTTTGATTTCACATAGTTGATGAATCCGTACACCTCTTCCCTGTTTGTCTGGTCAACAAGGTGTGCTTCGTAATTCTCTATCTTTTCAGTGAATTCGGGACCAACGTATGTGGTAAACACATAGTAGCCCTTCGCTATCAACATTTTTGCAACGCCAAGACCCATGCCAGACGTACCGCCTGTTACGACTGCAAAGTTCATAAAAATAGGTTTTTTCTGCACTATAGTTCATATCTCTGTTACGTTCTCGTGATTACGGTATTTGCCAATGAGCTCAGCAATAGCTGCACTTTCTCCGGGGCGGAGTTTATAGCAGCTGCGACGCTGGTTCACAATCATAGAAAGCCATTCCTGGATCTCGTAGCGT
Source organism: Bacteroidaceae bacterium (assembly GCA_017616445.1). Taxonomy (GTDB): domain Bacteria; phylum Bacteroidota; class Bacteroidia; order Bacteroidales; family Bacteroidaceae; genus Colivivens. The sequence continues at coordinate 4,008 of JAFZYE010000006.1, read as the reverse complement.
AAGCCATCGCCATCGTAGCTATAGAAGTATTTCTTGTTCTTTGTCTGGTCTTCATAACGAACCTCAAAGAAATCTGTCAGCCACCATGGAGCAGGCACATAGATATAGCCCTTCGTTCCTGATATAACCAGGTTTCCTTCTGTCTTTACTCCAATACCCACAGTAAAGGATGATGTAGCATGAGGATAGTTGATCACACCCTGTGTATAAATATCAACCCCATTATCCATCTTACTATGGAAGTTGACATCATGCCAGTCAACTCCTAATAGCTTAATGATAGCGAGCAACGTTAGCGGACCATGTTCATTCATCGCACCACCAGCCTGATTTGCATCCAATTCACGTGTGGGTGGCGGTACCATTTTACTCAAAGAGGATTTCACATCCACCACCTCGCCAATGATTCCGCTCTTTACCAAGGTTACAATATGTCCAAACGCAGGACAGAATGCAGTCTTGCTTGCTTCCAACAGAACGAGGTTACGCTCTTCAGCCAGTTTATAAAGCTCTAAGGCCTGATCTTTTGCGAGGACGAATGGGATCTCACAAAGGACATGTTTGTTCGCCAGCAATGCCTTTTTCACATAGTCATAGTGAGTCAAGTGAGGAGATGCCACATAGACAAGTTCAACCTCATGTAAGAAAGCATCGTAGTCAGTATATGGTGTCAGCTCGTGCTGCTTTGCGAAGGCTTCACCCGCTTCCTTATCCGGATTCATCACAGCGGTAACGAGTGCTCCGTTTACTACCTTACTTTCCGGCACAAAGCGGTTGGCAATGCGACCACTGCCTACTATTCCGATACGATAGTCAACCTGGCTTTCTGCGCGTAACTGAGTAGATGAGATTCCTTCGGTACGGGGCAGATAAACGACTTTGCAATACTCGTTCAGATAGTCAAACTTCCCTACCCAATCGGAGCCAATGGCGAAGATGTCGATATCATACTTTTGGATGTCATCAATCTTCTGTCCGAGATAGTCTTCAATAATGACCTCATCAGCATACCCTGTAGCTTTTACGGCTTCAACACGCTCAAGAACATTGTTGCGCACGTTGAGTTTACCGCGGCCTCGGTCGAAGCTGTCGCTGGTGACACCCACTATCAGATAATCGCCCAGTTCCTTTGCACGACGGAGCAAATTAATATGCCCTTGGTGCAAAAGATCGTATGTGCCGTAAGTGATTACACGAGTCATATATTATAATAGGAAACCTAATAACACAAGGTGAGAGTATTTTTGACTGTCATGAGATTTCGATGGAATCGAAAAACAATAGACGGGACTTTACTTTATCATATGATTTCGATGGAATCGAAAAACAATAGACGAAGCTTTACTTTATCATAGGATTTCGATGGAATCGAAATATAATAGACGGGACTTTACTTTATCATATGATTTCGATGGAATCGAAAAACAAAAGACGAAGCTAAATATAATAGAAACAGGGGACGAACTGCTAATTGAAAATTAAAAAGTTTAAGAGGTTAAGACTAGAATGCTATATCATCTTCTGGAGCTATCCAGTCTGTGTTAAGTTGAAAGGAACCTGCATTAGCAGTACCTGTTACGGAGTACATCGCACCAGTGAGAGTTGTCACGCGGTTGCGCTTGAGCGGTACGTTGGAGACTGTCTTGGTGAACAAGACAGCACCGTCAGCATCGAGCGTTTCGATGGTGATGTCCATCGTCTGCTCGTCAGTAGCCAAGAATATAGCGCTACCGATATTGGTTGTGTTACCTACTGCGGTACTTGTCACCACTGCATTAGCAAAACCGCTGTTGTCGGTTGCCAATCCCGTTGTAGGATTGAAACTTCTACTACCGCCTCCGAAAGTCACGCGGATGGTATTCACATCTGCTGTACGACCGTCGGTGGATACCAGAGAGAGCTTTGAGATGACACGATCGAGGGTTGCAGAGACTTCGAGCGGAGAGCTGTTGGTCACTGTAACCGGCAGAGTTTTTACGAAGGTCTCACGGACCGTTGTCCCGAAACGAGCTGAAGTTGGACTCGTGAGCGTTATCGCCTCATTGGATTCACCTTGACCATAGCCTATCACTACAAGGGTGTAATTACCCACCGGCAATGTGGTAGTGAACTCACCAAAGGTGGTATAGGTACTCGCAGTGGCTTGGAACTGCGTATGTTTATACGCTTGTGTTCCGTCGCTTGCATAGAAGGCCAACGTGATGGCCTTTACATTAGCATAATCAGCGATGGCAGTTCCACGTGTGGTCGGGAAATCTCCTTGTGCGACGGAGAAGCCATCGACATGTACCGTTACGGGTACCAGTTCGTCAATATTGTTAACATTAGCATCATTGTCATTGCTGCATGATGCGAGAAGCAGGGCGATGCCTGCGAAAATAAAAAATTTACTCATACTCATAATTTTAAAATTTAATAATTATTAAAATAACAGAAGTCCCCTGTTATAATAGTAATCCTATTTCAAACAATTATGAGATGGGGGAAGGAGACTCACCACTAAAGTGGAGAGAACTGGACGAAGAGGGGGAAACGCTGGAGCAAACTCACCACTAAAGTGGGGAGAACTGGACGAAGAGGGGGAACCAGCGGGCACGAGGGGAAGCGCTGAGCTGGAGAGGAGACTCGCCACTAAAGTGGAGAGAACTGGACGAAGAGCGGGAGAGCGAAGGAGCGGGGAAACTGAACCGATGGGAAAACCATCGGGCACGAGGGGGAGCGCTGAGCGGGAGAGGAGACTCTCCACTAAAGTGGGGAGAACTGGACAAAGAGGGAGGGAGCGGGGTGCGCGGGGGTGAGGAGCGGGGAATCAGCCAAGGAGATAGACGTAGATGACGGCGGCGAGCATGAGGAGGGCGATGATGATGAGAGCAATCTTGAGCCACTTCTCGAACTTGCGTCGGAAGACTATTGCATTGAGGCTGCGCTCCTTGAAGCGTGAGGCACCATCCTTCTTGTGATGATGGTGGTGATGGTGATGTTGTTGTTCGTCTGCCATATTACTTCAGGATGTTATAAAGCAGTGAGGTCAATGAAATCAGGATGCTGGTTGCAGAGAACCAGAGGGTTGTGGTCTGACCTACCTTTGAGTTCTGGGCCTTCACGTTGTTGGGCTCTACATAGATGACATCGTTCTGCTGCAGGTAATAATAAGGTGAATTGATGATGTTGGCATCATTTAAATTCAGGGTCACAATGGACTTCTTACCTGTGGCATCCTCACGAATCAGCTTCACATTCTCGCGCACACCATAGATAGTCAGGTCGCCTGCCTGTGCAAGGGCTTCGAGGATATTAATCTTCTCGCGAGACACCTGGAAGCTACCGGGACGAGCCACCTCGCCCAATACGGATACTGAGTAGCTGGCCATGGTTACCGTCACTACAGGGTTCTCGGTCTCTGCCAGATAGGTGCGAATCTTCTCTGTCACCAGTTTTTCAGCCTCGGACTTTGTCAAGCCACCTACCTTCAACTTACCTACGATAGGGAAGTTGATATATCCTTCGTTATCAACCAGATAAGGCATCAGGGTACCACCTCCACCAGTGCTAATCGTACGTCCCTGCTGATAGGCATTCTGCAAGAGCAAGTTGAAAGGCAGTGAAGCCTCTGGGTTGGTTGTATTTACTGAGATGGTAATCTGGTCCTTTGGCATGATGCGTGCATCATAAAGGTAACGAGAGAGCTCGTAATTGATTTCATCACTGTTCTGCAGGTATGCTACGTTCTGGGCAGAACCGCAGCTGGTCAAGAAGAGAACAGTTATGATTGAAAGATTGAAAAGTTGAAAAATTGAAAATTTCTTCATACTATATTAAAATTGAAAAGTTGTACTATTTTCTCACCGACTGAATCGGTGAGCGCTGGAGTAAACTCACCACTAAAGTGGAGAGAACTGGACGAAGAGGAGAAGCGCTGGAGAAAACTCACCACTAAAGTGGAGAGAACTGGACGAAGAGGGGGAAGCGCTGGAGCAAACTCACCACTAAAGTGGAGAGAACTGGACG